>DASPLZ010000178.1:0-2050 GCA_035627295.1 Phenylobacterium sp.
TTCGAGGCCGCCTTCACGGCCTTCATCGAAGAACGGCGCGAGACGCCTGAGGAGGTGGACGCCGCCGTCCGCGACGTACTGGCCGCCGTGCGCACCGAGGGCCTGGACGCCGTGCTGCGGTTCGGCCGCCAGTTCGACCGCGCCAATGTGGACGAAGCCACCATCCGGGTCTCCGCCGAGGAGATCGCCGAGGGAGCGGCCCAATGCGCGCCCGAGGTTCGCGAGGCCATCGCCTTCGCCGCCGCCCGCATCCGCGCCTACCACGAGCGCCAGCGGCCGGCGGATGCGCAGTTCACCGACGAAGCGGGCGTCGAGCTCGGCTGGCGCTGGACGGCGCTGGAGGCGGTGGGAATCTATGTGCCGGGCGGGCGGGCGGCCTACCCCTCGACGGTGCTGATGAACGCGGTGCCGGCCGCCGTGGCCGGCGTCGAGCGGATCGCCATGGTCACTCCGCCCGGCCGGCTGGAGCCGGCGGTGCTTGCCGCCGCCCGGGAGGCCGGCGTCAGCGAGATCTGGCGGGTTGGCGGCGCCCAGGCGGTCGCGGCGCTGGCCTATGGCGCCGGGCCGATCGCGCCGGTGGACAAGATCGTCGGGCCGGGCAGCGACTACGTCACCGCCGCCAAGCGCCAGGTCTACGGCGTGGTCGGCATCGACGCCCTGGCCGGGCCGTCGGAGATCGTGGTGGTGGCCGACGCCGCCAACGACCCGGAATGGATCGCCGCCGACCTGCTCTCGCAGGCCGAGCACGACCCGGCGGCGCAGTCGATCCTGATCACCGACGACGCCGAGTTCGCGGCCCAGGTGGAAGCCGCCGTCGCGCGGCAACTGGAGACCCTCGCCACCGGCCAGGACGCCGCGGCCTCCTGGCGCGACCACGGGGCGGTGGTGATCGCGCCGCTCGACCGCTCGCCCGGGCTGGTCGACCTGATCGCCCCCGAGCACGTGGAGTTCGCCACCGAGGCGCCCGAGCGGCTGGCGGGCCGCGTGCGCCACGCTGGCGCGATCTTCCTCGGCCGCCATACGCCGGAGGCCATCGGCGACTATGTGGCCGGCTCCAACCACGTGCTGCCGACCAGCCGGGCGGCGCGGTTCTCCTCCGGCCTTTCGATCTACGACTTCATCAAGCGCACCTCGATCGTGCGCTGCGATCCGGCCTCCTTCGCGATCCTCGGGCCGCACACCGCCGTCCTCGCCGAGGCCGAGGGCCTGCCGGCGCACCAGCGTTCGGCGGCGATCCGGCTGGAGACTTCCCGCTAGCTAGGCTGACGGGCTAGAGAGGCGTCAGATGAGCGCCGACGCCAACCACCGCCTGCAGAGCGTGCAGCTCGACGAGCAGTCGCTCGGCGCCGCCTCGCGCGACCAAGAGCAGGAACGGCAGATCGCCATCTTCGACCTGCTGGAACTCAACAGCTTCCAGCCGGAGGGCGCCGAGGGCGGCCCCTACGACCTCTTCATGTCGCTGGTCGACAACCGCCTGGTGCTCGACATCAAGGGGCCGGCGTTCGAGAAGCGGCACATCCTCTCGCTCTCGCCGTTCCGCTCGGTGATCAAAGACTACTTCATGATCTGCGAGAGCTATTACGACGCCATCCGCAACGCCACGCCCCAGCAGATCGAGACGCTCGATATGGGGCGGCGGGGGCTGCACAACGAAGGCTCGGACCTCCTGCGCCGGCGGCTGGAAGGCAAGGTCACGGTCGATGTCGACACCTCGCGCCGGCTCTTCACCCTGATCTGCGCGCTGCACTGGCGGGGCTGATGGCCGAGCTACCGGGGGCGGTCCTGTTCGCGTGCAACTTCAACCGCGTGCGCTCGGCCATGGCCGAGGCGCTGATGAAGCGCGCGTTCGGAACACGGGTCTATGTCGACAGCTGCGGCCTCAGGCCCCAGGACGAGAACGAGCCGCCGGACCCCTTCGTCGAGGCGGTGATGGGTGAGATCGGCGTCGAGATCGCCTCGCACAAATCCAAGACCTTCGACGACCTGACGGACGGCAGCTTCGACGTGGTGATCTCGCTGACGCCGGAGACGCACCACCACGCGGTGGAGC
>DASPLZ010000179.1:0-9618 GCA_035627295.1 Phenylobacterium sp.
GCGCAGCGGGCGTCTCGAAGGACGCAGGGCGGATCGGCCGGCGCCAAGTCGCGCCCCCTCCACCGCTTTGCGAGGGAGGATTTGGCGCGCGCTGGCCGGTTAGCGGAACGGCGGCTCGTCGAAGCTGCGGAGCTTGCGCGAATGCAGGCGCGAGCCGCCGGCGGCCAGCAGGCTCAGCGTCTCCAGCCCGATCTGCAGGTGCTGGCCGATGGCGCGCTCGTAGAAGGCGTTGGCCTGGCCGGGCAACTTGATCTCGCCGTGCAGCGGCTTGTCGGAGACGCAGAGCAGCGTCCCATAGGGCACCCGGAAGCGGTAGCCCTGGGCCGCGATGGTGGCTGACTCCATGTCGATGCAGACGGCTCGCGACTGGTTGAAGCGCAGGGCCGAGAGCGTGTGGCGAAGCTCCCAGTTGCGGTCGTCGGTGGTCACCACCGTGCCGGTGCGCAGGCGCCGCTTGAGCAGCTCGCCGTCCTCGCCGGTGACGATCTCGGCGGCGCTGAACAGGGCCTGCTGGATCTCGGCGATCGGCGGGATCGGGATCTCCGGCGGCAGCACGTCGTCCAGCACGTGGTCGTCGCGCAGATAGGCGTGGGCCAGCACGTAGTCGCCGATGGTCTGGGAATCGCGCAGGCCGCCGCAGTGGCCGATCATCAGCCAGGCCTGGGGCCTGAGCACCGCCAGGTGGTCGGTGATGGTCTTGGCGTTGGAGGGGCCGACGCCGATGTTGACCAGGGTGATCCCCGGCCCCTCGCCGCCCATCAGGTGGTAGGCCGGCATCTGGTGGCGACGCCAGGGCGCCTCGGCGACGGCGCGCTCAGGCTCGGCGGTGGAGGCGTCGACGATCACCCCGCCGGGGGCGGAGAGCCGGTGGTAGCGCCCCTCGGCGATCTGCCCGCAGCTCCAGCGCACGAACTCGTCGACGTAGCGGTGATAGTTGGTGAAGAGGATGTAGGGCTGCACGTGCTCCACGGGCGTGCCGGTGTAGTGCGTCAGCCGCGCCAGGGAGAAATCGGTGCGCAGGCCGTCGAAGAGGGCCAGCGGCCGGTCCGCCTCCAGCGCCGTCGACCAGACCCCGTCCGGCACCTCGTCGCCGATGAAGGCGAGCTCGGTGGTGGGGAAGTGCCGGGCGATCTCGGCGGAGGTGACGTCGGCCAGCGCGATGTCGGCAGCCCCGTCGAGGACATAGGGGAAGGGAATCTCCTGGGGAGAGCGACCGACCTCCACCTTCACCTGGAAATCGCGCAGCAGGAGCGTGAGCTGCTCCAGAAGGTAGTCGCGGAACAGGGCCGGGCGGGTGACCGTGACGGCGTAGGAGCCGGGGTGGGAGATGCGGGCGTAGGCGCGGCTCAGCCGCGGCGGCGTCTGGCCGGAGGTCCAGACGATGCGCAGCTCCGGATAGGTGAAGGCGCCGGCGGCGCGGGCGGCCAGGTCCGGGGGCGCGCCGCCGTCCATATAGCTCTTGAGCGCGGTGCGAAGGGCGTCGATCGAGGCGGCGTATTCCGCCTCCAGGGCCTCGACGATGGCGTGAGGGTCGTTGAATTCAGACATGGCGCAGTCTAGCGCGGCCGTGCAAAGCTTGCGAGACGGCGCGCCAGGGGGCGGCGCCGCTTCCCGACTTCGGAGTGCGAATGAACCGGCTTTTCACGATCCTCCTGATCGCGGCCATGGTGCTGGGCGTGGTCGTCGGCTGGATCTGCAACCAGACCCTCGACGCCGAGCAGGCCAAGACGGCGGCGGGTTATTTCTCGATCATCACCGACGTCTTCCTGCGGCTGATCAAGATGATCATCGCGCCGCTGGTGTTCACCACCCTGGTGGCCGGCATCGCCCACATGGAGGACGCCGCCCAGATCGGCAGGGTGGGCATCAAGACCATGGGCTGGTTCATCACTGCCTCCATCGTCTCCCTGACCATCGGCCTCGTCATGGTGCACCTCCTGCAGCCGGGCGTGGGCCTGGCCCTGCCGGACCCGGCGGCCGCGGCCGGCGGCACGGTGGACGCCTCCAAGTTCACCCTGAAGGACTTCATCACCCACCTCGTCCCGCGCTCCATCGTCGAGGCGATGGCCAACAACGAGATCCTGCAGATCGTGGTGTTCTCGGTGTTCGTCGGCACCGCCGTCGCCTCCATCGACGACAAGGCGCCGGCGGTGATGGCGGTGGTCGACCAGGTGGCCAACATCATGCTGAAGGTCACCGGCTATGTGATGAAGCTGGCCCCGCTGGCGATCTTCGCGGCCCTGGCCTCGACCATCACCACCCAGGGGCTGGAGATCCTGCTCACCTACGCCAAGTTCGTCGGCGGCTTCTACCTGTCGCTCGGCCTGCTCTGGGGCCTCCTGATCATCGCCGTGGTGCTGATCGTCGGCCGCCGGGCGCTGCAGCTGGTGGGCCGCATCCGCGAGCCGATGCTGCTGGCGTTCTCCACCGCCAGCTCCGAGGCGGCCTACCCGCGCACCCTGGACGAGCTGCAGAAGTTCGGGCTTTCCCGCAAAGTCTCCACCTTCGTCCTGCCGCTCGGCTACTCGTTCAATCTGGACGGGTCGATGATGTACTGCACCTTCGCGACCCTGTTCATCGCCCAGGCCTACGGCATCGAGATGTCCATCGGCCAGCAGATCACCATGCTGGCGCTCCTGATGATCACTTCCAAGGGCATGGCCGGGGTGCCGCGCGCCTCGCTGGTGGTGATCGCCGCGACGCTCGCCTACTTCAACCTGCCGGAGGCGGGCCTGCTGCTGATCATCGCCGTCGATCACCTGCTCGACATGGGCCGCTCGGCCACCAACGTGCTCGGCAACTCGGTGGCCGCCGCGGTGGTCGCCAAGTGGGAGGGCCAGATCGAGGAGCCGGAGGCCGAGCCGGCGAAGGCCTAGGCGTCCAGGGCCGACACCAGGCCGAGGCGCCGTACGAACGGATCGAAGTCGCGATCGCTGTAGAGCAGGGCATGGCCGTCCTCGATGCAGCGGGTGGCGATCAGCGTGTCGATGGTCTTGCGGACGGTCACGCCCGCGGCGCGCAAGGCGCGAAAGTTGCGCGCCGCCTGCACGGCGATCTCCGCCCCGGCGATCTCGATCACCGTGAGGGACCCGAGCAGCCGGCGCGCCTGCTCGAAATCCCGCTCGCTGGCGAAGCCCTGCAGAACCTCGGTCAGCATCAGGTCGCCGATGGCCAGCGGCTCGACGCCGAGCAGGGCGTCCAGCCGCTCGCTCTGGGGTGTGGCGACGCCCCGGAAATGGTCGATCCAGACGCTGGAGTCGACGAGGATCACCCGTCGGTCCGCATGGCCTCGAGGTCGCCCGACCAGGCCAGCTTGCCGCGATGGCGCCGGATATCCGCCTGCCGGCGCAGCTGCAGCAGGGTCTTAAGGCCCAGTTCCACGGCCTCGCGCTTGGTCTTCGCCCCGCTCGCTCGCATGGCGTCGGCCATCAAGGCGTCGTCGATCACGATGTTGGTGCGCATGTGTGTATAAGTCCTCGAACTTATACACATAGCGTCTGGCGTTCGGCGCGGCAAGCTTCTCCGATAGAGAATCCCGTCCTGTGAGGAGGTCGACCCTCTTGAGGCGCGACCCCGGCGGGGCCACATCCGGGCGCATGCGAAACCACCTGCGCACCTTCACCCTGCTCGCCGCCCTGACGGCGATCTTCGTCGGCGTCGGCTACCTGATCGGCGGCGCGGCGGGCATGGCGATCGCCTTCGCCCTGGCGGCGGCGATGAACCTCTTCAGCTACTGGAACGCCGACAAGATCGTGCTGCGCATGCACGGCGCGCACGAGGTGGACCCGGCGACCACCAACCCTACCCTGCGGAACTACGTCTCCGACGTTTTCGACCTGGCTGATCGGGCGGGCATGCCGCGGCCCAAGGTCTATGTGATCGAGACCGACCAGCCCAACGCCTTCGCCACGGGCCGCGACCCCGAGCACGCCGCCGTCGCCGCGACGGTGGGCCTGCTCCACATGCTCGACCGGCGGGAGGTGCGCGGCGTCATGGCCCACGAGCTGGCGCACGTGAAGAACCGCGACACCCTGACCATGACGGTGACCGCCACCGTGGCCGGCGCCATCGCGAGCCTCGCCAACTTCGTCCTCTTCTTCGGCGGCGGCGACCGCGAGCGGCCGGGCGGGATCATCGGCACGCTCGCCATCGCCATCCTCGCACCGATGGCCGCGGCCCTGGTGCAGATGGCCATCAGCCGCGGCCGCGAATACGAGGCCGACCGCGGCGGCGCCGAGATCAGCGGCGATCCCGAGGCCCTCGCCGCCGCCCTGCAGAAGATCGAGGCCTACGCCCACCGCACGGTGAATCTCGCCGCCGAGCGCAATCCCGCCTCGGCGCAGATGTTCATCATCAATCCCCTGGCCGGCCGCGGCGCCGACAACCTCTTCTCCACCCACCCGGCGACGCAGAACCGGGTGGCGGCGCTGATGCAGCTGGTCGGCAAGGCCGCGCCGCCGCGGGCCGCGCGCGGCACGGCCGTGCCGGTGACGGACGAGCGTCGCGGGCCCTGGTCTTAACCACGCCTGTCGGAATCCTGTTGCACCTTCCGGGCAAGTAGGCGTGCAGTGCCGCCATGGTGATGCTTGCGGCAAGGAGCCCGACATGAACATCAACGACATCCTGCAACAGACCGGCGCGCTCGATTCCATCTCGCGCGAACTGGGCGTCGACCCGGGCCAGGCCCAGGCCGGCGCGGCGGCCCTGCTGCCGGCGATCCTCGGCGGCTTCAAGAAGCAAGCGCAGCCCCAGGCGGCCGGCGTCGATGGCCTGGACTCGCTGCTCGGCGGGCTGGGCGGCTCGGACCTGCTCGGCCAGGTGCTGGGGGCCGGGGCGACGCCGGTGCAGCCCGGCAACGAGATCCTCGGCCAGATCTTCGGCTCCAAGGAGGTCAGCCGCGAGGTCGCCAGCCACGCCTCGCAGACCTCCGGCCTCGATCCGGCGCTCTTGAAGAAGATGCTGCCGCTGCTGGCCATGGCCGTGGCCGGCTACATGATGAGCCGCAAGGGCGGCGCGGAAGCGCCCGCGGGCCAGGGCGGCCTCGGCGGCATCCTCGGCCAGGTGCTGGGCGGCGCGCTCGGCGGCGGTCGCCAGGCTTCGCCGGCCGGCGGCGGCCTGGCCTCGATGCTCGACCTGGACGGCGACGGCAACCCGCTCGACGACATCCTGGGCATGGCGGGGAAGCTGCGCGGCTAGCCGGCGCGTGTGGCATGAGCGCCGACGCGCACGATCCGCAGACCCTGGCCTTCTACGATCGCGAGGCCGAGACCTACGCGGCGCGGCGGCTGGCGAAGTCCAACCCGCGGCTCGAGGCTTTCATCGGCGCCCTGCCGGCCGGCGCGGCGGTGCTGGAGCTGGGCTGCGGCGGCGGGCAGGACGCCGAGGTGATGCTGGCCGCGGGCCTCGCCGTGACGCCGACCGACGGCTCGCCGGGCCTTGCGCGACAGGCCGAGCGGCGGCTGGGCGCGCCCGTGCGGCTGATGCGGTTCGATGAGCTGGACGAGCGCGAGCGCTACGACGGCGTCTGGGCCAACGCTTGCCTGCTGCACGTGCCGACGCCGGCGCTGCCGGACATCCTGGCCCGCATAGGCCGCGCGCTTCGACCCGGCGGGCGGTTTGCCGCCAGCTACAAGTCGGGCGCGGGCGATGGTCGCGATGAGCTCGGCCGGTTCTACAACTTCCCGACCCGGGCCACGCTCGAAGCCGCCTATGCCGCCGCCGGCGGTTGGGCGAGCCTCGACATCAAGGAGGGCGAGGGCGGCGGCTATGACAAGGTGGCGCGGACATGGCTGTTCTGCACAGCCGTGAAGGGCTGAAGAGCGGACCAGCCCTGCGTCCTTCGAGACGCCTGCTTCGCAGGCTCCTCAGGATGACGAAGTCGGCACAACCCTAGTCATGGTGAGGAGCGCGCAGCGCGTCTCGAACCACGCACTGCCGGGCCGCGCCCAGCTGCAGCCAGGCCACAGAACCCCGCTCACTCCGCCGGCAGCACATTCTCCGCCCGCTTGGCCATCAGCTGGTCGAAGTTGGACCAGACGCCCTCGGCGCCGTGCCAGGCGCCCTTGGTCGCGGCCTTGGAGTATTCCGTCGAGCGGGCCTCGAAGAAGTTGGCGTGCTCGACGCCCGAGAGCATCGACTGCAGCCAGGGCAGCGGGTTCTCCTTCACCCCGTAGAGCTCCGGCAGGCGGAGCTGGCGTAGCCGCCAGTCGGCGATGAAACGGATGTAGGCCTTGATGTCGTCGGGCGTCATGCCCTGCACCTCGCCGGCCTCGAAGGCCAGGTCGATGAACTTGTCCTCCAGCCCGACCACCGTCTCGCAGCAGGCCACGATGTCGTCGGCGACGGCCTTGGTGACCACGCCGGTCTCGGCGTTGAAGGCGTGGTAGAGCTTGATGATCCCCTCACAATGCAGGCTCTCGTCGCGCACGCTCCACGAGACGATCTGGCCCATGCCCTTCATCTTGTTGAAGCGCGGGAAGTTCATCAGCATGGCGAAGCTGGCGAAGAGCTGCAGCCCCTCAGTGAAGCCGCCGAACATGGCGAGCGTGCGGGCGATGTCGGCGTTGGTCTCGACGCCGAATTCCTGCATGAAGTCATGCTTGGCGCGCATGGCCTCGTATTCCATGAAGGCCCCGAACTCGCTCTCCGGCATGCCGATGGTCTCGAGCAAGAGGGCGTAGGCGGCGATGTGGATGGTCTCCATGTTGGCGAAGGACGAGAGCATCATCTTCACCTCGGTCGGTTTGAACACCCGGCCGTATTTTTCCATGTAGTTGTCAGCCACCTCGATGTCCGACTGGGTGAAGAAGCGGAAGATCTGCGTCAGCAGGTTGCGCTCCTTGTCGTTCAGCTTGGCCGCCCAATCCTTGCAGTCCTCGCCCAGCGGCACCTCCTCGGGCATCCAGTGGACCTGCTGCTGGCGCTTCCACATGTCGTAGGCCCACGGGTAGCGGAAGGGCTTGTAGGCGTGGGAGGGGGTCAGGAGACCCGGCAGCGGCTTGACGATGGACGCACTCATGCGATGCTCTCCCGGCCCGACGCGAGACACGTCCGGCGATTCCTTCACATCATATCAGAACAACGACATATGGTGTGCGGCAAGGCCGCGCACGCAACATCTTGTGAATTGAACGGTGAATGAATGCTTACGCTCTATAGCGCGAAGGGCTCGGGCGGGATAGCGGTCGAAGCCGCTCTGACGCTGGCCGGCGTGCCCTACGACCTGATTGACAGCTACACCTGGGACGAGGACGACAAGGCCAGCGGCGACAAGGTGCTGGCGGCCAATCCGATGCGCCAAGTGCCGGCCCTAGTGCTGGACGGCGGCGAGGTGCTGACCGAGAGCGCGGCGATCCTCATCTGGATCGCCGAGCAATATCCGCAGGTGCGGCTGGCGCCGGCCGTGGGCGATCCGATGCGGGGCCAGTTCCTGCGCTGGATGAGCTTCGTCTCGGCTTCGGTCTACGGCCACTATTGGGCCAAGGACGACCCGCGCCGGCTGGGGGTGGCGGGCGAGGCGGTGGGCGTGGTCGAGCACGCGCTGCTGGAGCGCATTGCCGAATGCTGGGGGATGATGGCCGCGCAGGTGATGCCGGGGCGGTATCTGCTTGGCGACGAGCTCAGCGTGTTGGACCTCTATGTGGCGGTGGTTTCGCGGTTCCGGCCGCGGCGCAAGCGCTTCTACGCCAAGGCGCCGACGATGGCTGATGTCGTGCGGCGGGTGGACGCCGAGCCCAGGCTGGCGGCGTTCTGGGCCGAGCGGATGCCGTTTGAAGGCCGTTGGGAAGGGTGACAGCCCCCATCCTTCAAGGATGGAAGTCGCCTTCGAACCTCTTGCCAGATTGAAGCTCCGGCCTGAGGCGCACTCAAGGCCGGCGCGAAGCGCCGTCGCGGAGCGATGCGCCCGCCGGGCGCAGCCTTGACTGCGCCTCAGGCCGGAGCAGGCTCGGCATTCAAGAGGTTAAGCGCGTTGGGTCCGCGGCTAGCGCCCGCGGAAGACGCCGGGACGGCGCTCGTTCACCGACCGCACACCCTCCTTGAAGTCGTCGGTGGCACGCAGGATCGCCTGTTCCTTGAACTCGTGGCTGGTCTGGGCGCGGACGGCGGCGGCGAGGTCGCCGCGCAAGGTCTTCTTGGTGGCCACCACCGCCAGCGGCGCGTTCTCGGCGATTTCCTTGGCCAGCGCCTGGGCGGTGGACAGGAGCGCGAAGGCCTCGCAGACCTCGTCGACCAGGCCCCAGGCCAGGGCCTCCTCGGCCTTGATGCGCCGGCCGGTGAGGTTCATCAGGCTCGCCCGCTGCTCGCCGATCAGCCGCGGCAGGGTGTGGGTGAGGCCAAAGCCCGGGTGGAAGCCCAGCTTGACGAAATTGGAGACGAACCGGGCCTCCGGCGCGGCGACGCGGAAGTCGGCGACCAGCGCCAGGCCCAGCCCCGCGCCGACCGCCGCGCCCTGCACGGCGGCGACGATGGGTTTCTCGATCGAGAACAGCCGCACCGCCTGGTCGTAGAGCGGGCTGATGGTCTCCATGCCGTCGGCGCCCACGCCGCCCGGCGCGGCCAGGTCGGCGCCGGCGCAGAACACCCGGCCGGCGGTGGCCAGGACGATGGCGCGTACGCCGTTGTCGTTGTCCAGCCGCTCCATCTCGTCGGCCAGGGCCTTCATCAGCTCGACGCTGACGTGGTTGTTCGGCGGCCGGTCGAGGGTGACGGTGGCGACGAAGCCCTCGCGCTCGACGGTGATCTCGTTGCTCATTTCCAACCTTTCCGCTCATCCCCGCGAAAGCGGGGACCCAGGTGTTCTATCGAGGGCGCAAGCGTTTCCAGCTATCGCGTCCCGCCCACCAGGTTCCTCGCCACCACCATGCGATGGACCTCGCTCGGGCCGTCGTAGATGCGCATGTTGCGGACCAGGGAGGCCATCAGCTGCAGCGGCATCTCCTTGGTCATGCCCATGGCGCCGAAGCATTGCATGGCGTTGTCGATCACCTCCCAGGCCATCTCGGTGGCGTAGACCTTCACCATCGAGATCTCCTGGCGCACGTCGCGGCCCTCATCGAGCTTCCAGGCGCAGTCGTAGGTCATCAGCCGGGCGGCGTGGATCTTGGTCGCCGCGTCCGCCGCCCACCACTGCACCGCCTGGCGGCGCGACAAGGGCTCGCCGAAGGTGACCCGCTGCGGGGCGTACTCGCACATCATGTCCAGCGCGCGCTGGGCGAGGCCGATGCACCAGGCGGCCATCTCCAGCCGGCGGGTGCCGAGCCGCACCTGCATGGGCGCAAAGCCCTGGCCCTCGGTCCCCAAGAGCTTCCAGCCGGGCACGCGGCAGTCCTCCAGCGCCACCTCGTAGGTGAAGGCCCCGCCGATCATCGGGATGCGGCGCAGCACCTTGAAGCCGGGGTTGTCGCCGTCGACCAGGAAGGCCGAGACGCCTCTGCGCTTCTCCTTGTCGGTCACCGCCATGACGATGGTGAAATCGGCCTCGGCCGCCCGGCTCGTCCAGATCTTGCGGCCGTTGATCACCCAGTCCTCGCCGTCGCGCACGGCGGTGGTGGTCATGCCGGCGGGATCGGCGCCGGCGCCCGGCTCGGAGATGCCGATGGCCGAGATGGTCTCGCCGCG
>DASPLZ010000180.1:0-7454 GCA_035627295.1 Phenylobacterium sp.
AGCTGTCGTTCAGCAAACCTTTAGGTGTTGAAGCGGAAGTGCAGCACGTCGCCGTCCTGCACGGTGTAGTCCTTGCCTTCCAGCCGCAGCTTGCCGGCATCGCGTGCGCCGGCCTCGCCCTTCAGGGACACGTAGTCCGGATACGCGATGGTCTCGGCCCGGATGAAGCCCTTCTCGAAATCGGTGTGGATCACCCCGGCCGCCTGCGGCGCGGTGGCGCCCACCGGGATGGTCCAGGCGCGGGCCTCCTTGGGGCCGGCGGTGAAATAGGTCTGCAGGCCGAGCAGGGCGTAGGCCTCGCGGATCAGGCGGTTGAGGCCGGGTTCGGTGAGGCCGATGGTCTCCAGGAACTCGCCGCGCTCGGCGGGATCGAGCATGGCGATCTCGCTCTCGATGCGGGCGGAGATGACCACGCTCTTGGCGTTGTCGCGCGCCGCGCGCTCGGCGACCTGGGCAGAGAGGGCGTTGCCCTCGGCGGCCGAGCCCTCGTCGACGTTGGCGACGTAGAGCGCCGGCTGGGCGGTGAGGAGCTGCAGCATTCGCCAGGCCTTGGCGTCCTCAGGCCCGACGGTCGCGGCGCGGGCGGGGCGGCCCTGGTTCAGCTGGTCGAGGGCGAGCTTCACCAGGCGCAGGGTGTTGGCGCTCTCCTTGTCGCCGGTCTTGGCGCGCTTCTCGAGGTTGACCACGCGCTTCTCGAGGCTCTCGAGGTCGGCCAGCATCAGCTCGGTCTCGATGATCTCCAGGTCGCTCAGGGGGTCGATGCGGCCCTCGACATGGGTGATGTCGTCGTCGATGAAGCAGCGGGCCACGAAGGCCACGGCGTCGCAGTCGCGGATGTTGGCCAGGAACTGGTTGCCCAGCCCCTCGCCCTTGGAGGCGCCGCGCACCAGGCCGGCGACGTCCACGAAGTTGATGCGGGCGGGGATGATCTCCTTCGACCCGGCGACGCGGGCGAGTTCGTCCAGCCGCGGTTCGGGCACGGCCACGTCGCCGACGTTCGGCTCGATGGTGCAGAACGGATAGTTGGCGGCCTGCGCCGCGGCGGTCTGGGTGAGGGCGTTGAACAGGGTCGACTTGCCCACGTTGGGCAGGCCGACGATGGCGACTTTGAGGGCCATGGGGTCTTTCGAGGCGGCGTCAGCGGGAGAGGGCGGGGCCTAGCACGTCTTCCGGCTGATGGCGAAAGGGATTGACCGCTTGGACAGCGCCATAGAGCTGGCCGTCGTTCAGGTCTTCGCTGAGGAAGTGGCTGCAGCCGGCGGCGTTGGCCGAGGCGAGGAGCAAGGCGTCCCAGAAACGAGCGCCGTAGCGGTCGCCGATATCCCAGGCCTCGATCAGGAGGTCGGCGTCCATCGGCGCGCGCGCCCATCTCTGGTAGGAGGTCAGGTACTCCCGGACGATCAGGCGCGCCGGCTCAAACTGCGGCTTTCGCTGAACAACCCAATAGCTCTCATTCAGAACCTGAGGGCTCATCGTCAGCCGGTCTATATCGCGCAGGCGTCTCAGCCACGCCGCGCAGATCTCGTGCTTCGCTGGCTCCCGCCGATCCAGCGGGTAGATCAGGACTGTCGAATCGACGAAGCAGGTGCTCATACATCTCGTCCCGATCGATGGTGATCTTGCCGTTCTCGCTCAGAGGCAGGCCAGGGAAGGTTTCCAGGAGGCGCTCGATCCGCTCCGACGCGGCTGCCTTGGCCGCCCTGTCATCGACGTTTCGGCGCAGTTCCTGAGCAATCCATCGCGAGACGCTCAGGCCGGCCCGGCCGGCGCGGGCCTGCACATCCGCCAGCAGACCCTCGTCCATGCTGATGGTGACGTTCTTCATGCACGCAAAGGTGGTGTTACACGAACTTCGTGTCAAGGCGCGGGGCGGCTGGCCTGCTTGGGGTCGGATTTCTCCGCTGGCGCCAGGCGCATGACCTCGGCCTGGTACTTTTCGTCTTCACCGGCGATCAGCAGGGGCAGGGCGTCGGCGCAGGCGCGGAGCAGGGTCTCCAGCCAGCCCTGCTCGACCTTGTGGAAGTCAGAGAGGACGTGGCCCATTACCTTGTCCTTGTGCCCTGGGTGGCCCGTGCCCAGGCGCGCTCTACGGAAGTAGGGGCCGAGGTGCTGGGTGATCGAGCGGATGCCGTTGTTGCCGGCCGCGCCGCCGCCGGCCTTCATGCGGAAGCGGCCGGGGGCGAGGTCGATCTCGTCGTAGAAGACGACCAGGTCCTGCGGCTCGACCTTGTAGAAGCGCAGGGCGTCGCCGACCGGCTTGCCGGCGTCGTTGTAATAGGTCTGCGGCTTGACCAGCAGCACCTTCTCGCCGGCCACGGTCCCCTCGGACAGGATGGCCGAGAACTTCGTCCGCTCCGGCCCGAACGACCAGCGGCGGGCGATCTCGTCGATCGCCATGAAGCCGATGTTGTGGCGGTTGCCCGCATATTTGGGGCCTGGATTGCCCAGGCCCGCCAGGACGAGCATGTGGAGATCCCCCGGTCGAGGGGCGGAAGACTACTCTTCCTTGGCCGCCTCTTCGCCTTCGCCCTCGGCGGCTTCGCCTTCGGTCGCTTCGGCGACGGCTTCCTCGTGAGCGGCTTCGGCCACTTCGGCGTCGGCGGCTTCGTCTTCCAGCACCTGGGCCGAGACGCCCGAGATGGTGGCGACCACGAATTCCGGCGGCAGCACGGCGGTGACGCCCTTCGGCAGCTTCAGGTCGGAGACGTGGACCGAGTCGCCGACTTGCTTGCCGGTCAGGTCGAAGTCGATCGATTCGGGGATTTCGTCGGCGTGGCAGGACACTTCCAGTTCGTGCGCCACAATGTTCAGCGTGCCGCCCTGCTTGATGCCCGGCGCCAGCTCGTGGTTGTGGAAGTGCAGGACGACCGCGATCTTGATCTCCTGGTGCTCATCGACCCGGTAGAGGTCGAAGTGCCACGGCTCGTCGGTGACCGGGTGCATGTCGACCGCCTTGGCGATGACCGACTGGGTCTCCTTGCCGTACTTCAGCTTCACCAGGTGGCCCAGCAGTTTGCCGGTGTAGAGCGCCTTGCGGAACTCGTTGGCCTTCACCGAGATCGCCACCGGGTCCTTGTCGCCGCCATAGAGCACGCCCGGCACGGAGCCGGCGCGGCGCACGGCGCGGGCCGAGCCGGTGCCGGTCTGCTCGCGAACTTCGACGTTCAGGGTGATGTCGGCCATAGCCTAAAGCCTCAATAGCGATTGCGCCGCGCTGCGTTCCCGCGCGGCGGCGGTCTGCCTTCGGTTCAAACAGGGTCGCGCTCCATACACGAGGCGCCCGCCTCGTGCAACGGCGCCTTATTTCTTGCGGGTGGTCACCTTGGCCGCGCCCACCGGAGTGGCGGCGGCCTTGGTCTGGGCGACCTCCAGCGGCGGGGGCACGACGTTGATCACCGGCGCGGCGCCCGCGCCGGTGATGACGCATTGGCCGGTGTCCATCAGGCCGTGCTGGCCGGCGCAGAAGACATCCTCGTACCAGGGCTTGGAGACCGCCAGGCACTGGTAGAGATTGAGCTTGGCCATCCGCAGGCACCGCTCGCCGCTGGGATCGGCCAGCATCTGGCGCGCCGATTCGTAGCTGGCGTCATCGGCCGCGCCCAGCGCCGCCAGGGCGGCCACGGCCATGCCGCGGATCGCCAGGTTCGTGTAGGGCGGCGCCTTGGCGGTGGAGGCGGGCAGGGTGAGCGGCGCGCCGCCGTTCGAGGCCTGCTGCAGGGCCATGGTCTCGTTCATGTCGCCGGTGACCGCGGTCGACGACAAGGTCTTGGCCTGCTCCAGGCGGGCGGTGCGGCCCGCCACCTCGGCCAGCGACCACTTGGAGCGCTGCACATCATAGGCGGCCTGCTTCACCGCCTGGCCGGCGGCGAACACCTTGTGCCCGTCGTCGCCCAGGGCCGCGGCGATGCGGCCTGCGGCGCTGTCGGCCCCGGCGATGCCGACCACATAGGCCGGGTCCTTGTAGATCTCGTAGATGATCTTTTGGCGGGTGGCCGCGTCGGTGGCGTAGGCCCGCACGCCGGCGACGAAGGCCGGGTCCTGCAGGGCGACGATGGCCGAATAGGCGATGGCCCCGCGCAGGAACTGGCCGGGTTCGTAGGAGGCCGAGACGCGCACGGAGCTCGCCACTGAGGGGCCGTCGGGGAAGACCGGGCTGACGGCCGCGGCCTGGCGCATGTAGGCCCGGTAGGCGCTGGCGTCTTCGATGATCCGCGCCGAGAGCGCCACCGGCGGCGGGGGAGGCGGCGGCGGCGGGGGAGGCGGCTCGGCGCAGCCCGCCAGGATGGCGGCGGTCGCGCCGAATACGGCGAGGAGCGCAAGACCTGCGCGCTTCATACCCATGCGAAGACACCCTCCTGGCGACGCCTACCCCTGGCGGCGTCGTTTGCATCGCTCAGCAGGCGAGATTGTGACAGGCGTCGGGCGCCGCGTCGAGGCGCGAGGGGCGGTTAGTCGAAGAGCTTGGAGACCGATTCTTCGTTGGCGATCCGGCGGATGGCCTCGCCGATCAGCTGGGCGCAGGAGACGTGGCGGATCTTGTCGCAGGCCACCACATGCTCCGGCGCCTCGATGGAATCGGTGACCACGAGCTCCTTCAGCACCGACTTGGCCACCCGCTCGTTGGCGATGCCGGAGAGCACCCCGTGGGTGATGTAGGCCGAGACCTCCGCCGCGCCGGCCTCCATCAGCGACTGGGCCGCGCCGCAGAGCGTGCCCGCCGAATCGACGATGTCGTCGAAGATGATCAGGCGGCGGCCCTGCACGTCGCCGATGATGTTGGCCACTTCGCTCTTGCCCGGGCCGGAGCGGCGCTTGTCGACGATGGCGAGGTCGGCGTTCAGGCGGCTGGCCACCGCCAGGGCGCGCACCACGCCGCCGACGTCCGGCGAGACGATCATCAGCTCGCTGGTCTTCTCGTAGTGGGCCTTGATGTCGTTGGCCATCAGGGGCGCGGCGTGCAGGTTGTCGGTCGGGATGTCGAAGAAACCCTGGATCTGGCCGGAGTGCAGATCCATCGTCAGCACGCGGTCGGCGCCGGCCCGGGTGAGCAGGTTGGCCACCAGCTTGGCGGAGATCGGCGTGCGGCCCTCGGTCTTCCGGTCCTGCCTCGCGTAGCCGAAGTAGGGCATCACCGCGGTGATCCGCTTGGCCGACGCGCGGCGCAGCGCGTCGATGCAGATCAGGAGCTCCATCAGGTTGTCGTTGGCCGGATAGCTGGTCGACTGGATGACGAAGACGTCCTCGCCGCGGACGTTCTCATCGATGGTCACCCAGATCTCGTTGTCCGGGAACCGGCGCACGCCCGCCTTGGTGAGCGGGACGTCCAGGCGTTTGGAGATCGCCTCCGCCAGGGCCTGGTTGGAATTGCCGGCCAGAAGCTTCATCGAATCCCCACCACGCGCGCCGCTGTTGGGGCCAAGGCTTCTAGCAGTCGCGGCTTCGGGGGCAAGTGCGGTGTTTGCTCCCTCCCCCTTGTGGGGAGGGTGGGCGGCGCGGAACGCGCCGGTCGGGTGGGGCTACGGCATCTCGGCTGTCGTGGAGAGTCAGCAAGACCCCCACCCGTCCCGCTTCGCGGTACACCCTCCCCACGAGGAGGAGGGAATTATCCGAGCATGATCGCCGAGATCAGGCGCCCGTAGTCCGGCTCGCCGCGCTTGAAGGCGCGGCGGTTGGAGAAGAAGAGCGCCTCCTCGGCGCAGGTGTCGCGGTTCAGCGCCTCGGCCTCGACGACGCCGGCGCGCGCGAGGCGCGAGAGGACGTAGGCGGGCAGGTCGAACATGCGCTTGTCGGGCAAGGCGCCGGGGCTGAAGAACCGTTCCGCGCCCGGGTCCTCGGCGGCGAAGCGCTCCAGGAACTCCAGGCCCACCTCGTAGGAAGCCGGACCGATGCAGGGGCCGACGGCGGCGACGATGCGCTCGGGCCGGGCGCCGAGGTCGGTCATCGCCGCGACGCAGGACTCCACCACCCCCTCCAGCGCGCCGCGCCAGCCGGCGTGGGCCGAGCCGACGACGCGGGCCTCGGCGTCGGCCAGCAGCACGGGAGCGCAGTCGGCGGCCAGGGCGCCGCAGATCAGGCCCGGCGTCGCCGTGGCCAGGGCGTCGCCGACCAGCCGCTCGCGGGGCGCGGCCTCGCCGAGCTTGAAGGCGGTGGCGGTGTGGCTCTGCCAGCAGGTGATCAGGGCCTCGGGCGGGCGGCCGAACCTGGCGGCGACGCGATGCTTGTTCTCGGCGACGGCGGCGGGGTTGTCGCTGGAGCCTGCGCCGGTGTTGAGGCTCTCGTAGATGCCGGCCGAGACCCCGCCCTGTCGGGTGAAGAAACCATGCGTCACCCCGTGCAGGGCGGCCAGCAGCGGCGACTGCAGGGGCGCGAGGGTCACGCCTCCGCCTCGAAGGCCGGCGGGACGAGCCCCGGCTGGTGGATGACGGCGGCGCGGAAGAGCTCGCCCATCTGCTCGGGCGAGACCAGGCGCTCGTACTGGCGGTCCAGCACGTCGGCGCGGTCGGGCCGGGCGGCCTGCAGCGCCTGCAGCCGCGCGCCGACCCCCAGGCGCAGCAGGAAGAGGCCCTGCGGCATGGCGACGGTCGCCGCCGCGCCGGCTTCCTCGGCGGCCTTCAGGACAGTGGGGAAATCGGCGTGGACCGTGAGGTCGGCTTCGCCGGGCGAGGCGAGGGGATCGACCTTCTCGTGGCGGCGGAGCGCCTGGAGGGTGTCGCACGCGGCACACGTATTCGCGCGCGACCTCGTGCGAGGGATGCATCATCGCGTTGGCCAGCTCGCCGTCGGTGGTGAGCAGCAGCAGGCCGGTGGTGTTGATGTCGAGGCGGCCGATCGCGATCCAGCGCGCGCCCTTGAGCGCGGGCAGGGCATCGAAGATCGTCGGGCGGCCTTCGGGGTCCTCGCGGGTGGTCACTTCGCCTTCGGGCTTGTTGTACAGCAGCACCCGCGGCGGCTCGCTCAGCGCGCTGGCGACGAAGCTGCGACCGTCGAGCTCGATGCGGTCGCCCCCGCGCACGCTCATTCCGACCTGCGCGACTTCGCCGTTGACCTTGACCATGCCGTCGGCGATGCGCTGCTCGAGCGCGCGGCGCGAGCCGAGGCCGGCCTGCGCCAGCACCTTGTGCAGGCGTTCCACCAGACGCGGCGCGCTGGCCTCGGCGGCGTCGCGCTTCAGCGAAAGCTTGCGCGCGGGCTTGTCGTTCTTTTCACTCATCCTGTTGCTCCGACGAGGCCAGCTCGGCGTCGTCATCATGGGTTTCTCTTGGGGGAGCGGCGGCTTCGTCGCTGCCGCCTTCGTTGTCGTTGTCGCCGGTGACGGCGCCGCCGGGTGCGTCGCCGGTCGCGACCTGGGCGTCGAACGCGAGCTGCGGCTCGAGGTCGCCGATGTCCTTGAGTTCGGACAGCGGCGGCAGGTCCTCCAGGCGCTTGAGCCCGAAGTAGTCGAGGAAGCCCTTGGT
>DASPLZ010000181.1:0-10960 GCA_035627295.1 Phenylobacterium sp.
GCACCTTCGACGTGGCCGGCTGGACCGGGATTGCGCTGATCACCGGGAACGGCCCTTTCGACGCCAACCTGCTGGGCGCGCCGGCGCGGGCCAGCGGGGCCGACTGGGCCGCGCGGGTGCAGGCCGCCGCCGCCAAGCAGAACTGGCAGGCCGAGACGGTGTGGTACCGGGTGGTCGACGACCTGCCGAACAGCTAAGACCGGCGGCTCAGCCGCCAAGCATGACGTTCGGAAAGCCCGTGACGATCACGCCGCCGTGCACGGTCATGTCGCCCATGCGCGCGGCTGGCAGGCCGTTCACCAGCACCGTCGCCGAACCCTTGATGATCGTGTCCGGCCCGCCCGCGCAGGTGCAAAGATCGAAGACCCGCGCCTGCGGAAGCCCGCCGACGATCACGTTCGGCGAACAGGGCGGCAGGATCGGTCCGCCGACGTGCGGCACCACTCCGGTGACCATGGGGCAGGTGTGCATGTCCGTGAAGCGGGCGGCGGGCGGCATGGGTCAGGCCTTCTGCTTCAAGTCCTGGGCGGCCTTCTCGTAGGCGTCCCGGAACTCCTTGGCGAACACGTCCATGAAGGCTTCGTCGGAGCCGCGCGCGACGCCTTCGAATTCGCGCTCATAGGCTTCCCACAGGGCCGCGTCGCGCGCGCTGGGGATGATCTTGGCGAGGATCCCGCGGGTCTCGGCGCGGCTGCGGATCGCCTCGGGCGAAAAGCGCGCCAGGGTCGCGGCCAGGGCGCCCTGCATGGCGGCGAGGGTGGCCATCTGGTGAGCCTGCAGGTCGCGGAAGGCGTCCTCGACGGCGAGGTCGGCGTCCATGAAACCGCGCTCGGCCGGGTTCAGCAGCTGCGCCACCGCCTTGCCGGGGGCGCGGGCGAACTTCAGCGGGTTGTTGCCGGCGAATTCCAGGCTGGTGCCCTGGGCGCCCAGCTGCGCCTTGGCGCGGGCCCGGGCCTCCAGCATCACCACGAGGCCGGCGACCAGCTTGGTCAGCAGGGCGCCCGCCGTCGCCAGGGCCTCCTGGGGCGGGGCCTTCAGGTCGTCGGGGGTCAGGCCAGCGGCGGCCAGGAACCCTCCGATCGCCGAGGCGGCGGCCGGCGAAGGGGCGGCGGGGCGGGCAGGGGCCGCAGCCGCCGGCGCGGCGGCCGGCGGGCCGTCGCCGGCCTGCGGCGGGGCGACGGCTGGCGACGGTTGCGGGGCGCCCAGGCCGAACGGGTCGCCCATGCTCTCGGACGGACGGTCCAGCCCAAGCTGCTGGCCGGCGGGCGCGGCGGGGGCCGCGCCGAAGCCGCCGCGCGCCCAGTCGACCACATTGCCCTCGGCCAGGCGCGACCAGACGTCGGACGGCGCCGAGGCCTGCGGGCCGTCGGGGACGGGGCTCGACCATCCGGAGGCGCGCTCCGGGGCCGGGGCGGGGGCGGCCCAGACGGAGTTGTCGGCCTCCGGCGCCGGCCTGGCCTGGGCCTGGGGCGGCGGCGCCCAGCCGCCGGAGGCCGGCGCGGCCGGCTCGACCTTCGGCGGCGACCAGTGCTGCGACATCGGCCCCTGGCCGGAGATCGCCGGGCCTGGCGGCGGCCGGTCCCAGGCGGCCGGGTCGACGTTCGGCGCGGCCGCCGGCGCGCCGGCGTTCCAGCCGCCCCAGGCGGGCGCTGGCGCCGGCGTCGGGGCCGGGGCGGGCGCGCCCTCGCCCTCCAGGCTGGCGCGGATCTCGTAGTGGCCGATGGAGAGCACGTCGCCGTGCGCCAGGGTGTGCGGCGAGGACAGCCGCGAGGCGGCGCCGTTCAGGAAGGTGCCGTTGGTGCTCTTGTCGACCAAGAGGTAAGCCCCGCCGCGGAAGTCGATCTCGCAGTGGGTGGAGGAGATGTAGGCCCGGGGATCGGGCAGGCTCCAGTCCGCCGAGGGCGAGCGGCCGATCACCGCGCCGTGGCGATCCAGGGTGAGCCGCGTCGACACGCCGTTGTCGAGCCGCTCCACGTTGGTGATGGTCAGAACCAGGGTCATGCGTCGTCAGGCGTCGGTCGCCAGACCCTTCTCCGCGATGCGGGCGCCGGCGTCGAGCCCCTTGGCCAGGGCGGCGTTGATGTCGCCCGTCCGCGCCGCGGCGATCACCACCGCGCCGGCGGCGAAGGTGCCGGCCGCATCCATCGGCGCCTGCACCGGGTCGCACCCTTCCGGCGCCATGGACCCGCCGGAGAAGAAGGCCGCCAGCGCCGCCATCTGCTCGGCGCTGTGGTTGGTGGCGGCGTTGGCCGCGTCGTAGGCCGCCCGCCGGCGCGGCTCGCTGGGGTCCTGGACCCACAGCAAGGCCGCCTTCAGGGCGTCGGCGTCCTGGCGCTTGGCCTCGGGATCGGGCAGGTCGCGCACCGTCCGCGCCGCCCAGGCGACGGTTTCATGCCGCGGCAGGGCACGTCCCAGGAAGAAAGCGGCGTCGGTCAGCCGGCCCGCCTGGCGCAGGCGCTCGAAATAGGCCTCGGGCGCCTCGCGCGCCTGCGGATCGGCCTCCGGCAGGTCGATCACCTGCCCGGCCTCGGTCCACTTCACCCTCTGCCAGCGCGCCATGGGACCCTCAGTTGATCTTCACCATGGAGCCGGCGATCGTCACCATTCCGGGCGAGGTCATGTCGATCTTGGGCGCCGTGATCGACAGGCTGACCTTGGCGTTCAGGGAAATGGTCAGGGCGTCGATCGTGACCCCCTGCTGGTCGATGGTGATGCTGTTGGCGCCGACCGTCAGGACGATCTTGGTGAAGGCGTCGACCTTCACCGCGCCCAGCTTTGCGGCGAGGCTGTAGTCCTTCTCCTCGACGGTCACGGCCATCTGGCCGCGCTTCACCGTGTGGGTTTCGTCGCCCTCTTCCACGGTCTTGGTTTCGTGGCGCTTGATCTCGACCTTGCGGTCGCGGCCGACCCGCTTCTTCTGATCGCGGTAGACCCGATGCTCGTCATCCAGCCGCACGAAGGTCTCCATGTTCCGCTGGGCGTAGACATGGAACATCTCCGTGTTGGCCTTGTCCTCCATGTAGATTTCGTTGTGGTAGGGCTGCTTCGGCTTCTCCTCGGCGCCGTCGTACTCGGCGCTGACGTCGTTGATCTTGCCGATTGTCTGGCTGCGCCAGACAGACCGGGTCTTGTTGGTGTCGAGCTTGTAGGTCTGCATGTTGGCGGCGTTGTACACGCGGCCGGTGATGATCGGCCGGTCGGGGTCGCCGTCCAGAAAGTCGACGATCACCTCCTGGTTGGCGCGCGGCAGGATGATGTTGCCGAAGCCGGCGCCGGCCGAATTGTGCGACACCCGCAGCCAGCAGGACGAGGTGTCGTCGGTCGGGTTGGTGAGGTCCCAGTGGAAGCGCACCTTCACCCGCCCGTACTCGTCGGTGTGCACCTCCTCGCCGCGTGGGCAGGTGACGATGGCCGTCTCCGGTCCGCGCGCCACCGGGCGGGGGGTCACCATCCGCGGCCGCCAGGGCGCGTCCGAGGGCACGGCCTCGATCTCGATGAGGTTGGACAGCGGCTCGCGGTCCCCGGCCAGCGAGCGGTAGTTCTCCGAGACCACGGCGTAGGCCAGCGCGGTGACCATGTAGCCGCGGTTGTAGTCCGGGTTGTCGTGTTCGAGGAGATCGAACAGCCGCCCGCAGGCGATCTTCCCGGCCGTTCCCTGCCCGCGGAACAGCCGCCGGTCGGCGCGCTGGGCGTCGTGCAGATAGCGGGCCTGATGACTGATGTCGCCCTCGACGAAGCCGGGCGCCGGATAGTCGTAGACCTCGACGGTGTCGTGCTTGTGCCTGCCGTCGATCTCGTCGGTGGTCTGCGGCGGCTTCTGGGGCGCCATGAAGTCGAAGGTACGCAGCCGCACGCGGTTCTGCGCCGTGCTGGAGATGGTCTCCTCCCAGACGCTGATCTGGTCGTGGTCGTCGGGCCGCACATCGCTGGGAGGCTTGAAGACGACAAGCGGCTGTTCGCAGCGCTGGCGCGAGCCCGGCACGTTGCACAGCGTCATGACGTGCTTGTCGGGCAGGTGCTCGAAATAATAGTGGATCCCCTCCTCTTCCATGAGGCGGGAGATGAAATCGAAGTCGCTCTCGCGGTACTGAACGCAGTATTTCCGCTTCCGGAATTTCACCGACAGCTTGTCGTAGTCGACGTCGCTGAAGCCCCAGTTCTGGATGATCTTCTGGATCACCTCCAGCGCGGTCTGGTTCTGGAAGATCCTGTAGGTCAGGTTCTGCTGCAGAAGGTGCAGCCAGGGGCGCAGCAGCAGCCGGTAGCGGTAGCCTGAGGCGTCGGACCCCTTGTAGGCCGCCTCGAACAGCAGCCCATGGAAGTCGCGCAGGTGCTCTCCATCGCCGCTGGTGATCACCAGGCTGACGGGCTTGCCCAGGTGCGGCAGGAAGTCGATCGGGCGGCCGTCCGAGATGACGTAGGCCTCGATGGTGAAGGGCTCGCTGAGGCGCTCGTGCGAGCGCATCTGCTCGAGGAGCACCCGCTGAGGCGCGAGGTCTATCTCGATCCTCGCCTGGCGAAGGAAAACCTCCGACACCCACCCCTCCCGGCTTCCGTGGAAGCCCTGTCAGCGACACGGCTGAACTCTATACAGGTCGGTCTGCGACGCGCAACGCGAGGCCGTGTTTGCTGACGGGCGCGAATCTTCGGCGCCGGGACCCCGCGCCTGCTTGAGTCCAGTCTAGGACAGGTCTAAGAATTCGAAGAGAATGAACATATTGGGGGCTGGTGCGATGCGGGTTGTACTGTCCGGGGTGGCGGCCCTGCTCATGCTGACGAGCGCTCCCGTCTGTCTGGCGCAGCCCGCGCCGCAGTTCAGCGTCGACGACCTCGAAACCAACCTGGGTCGAAGCTCAAGCCCCGCGCCGGCGGCGGCGGCCTCGACGGGAAGCTGCGAGGCCCAGGGCATGACCACCGGCCCCGACGGCGTCTGCGAGCCGCGCATGGCGGGAAAGCGGGGCTTCAGCCTCTCGGCGCCCGAGCCGGTCCGCCCGGCCGCGCGGCCGGCGGCTGCGCCGGCGCGCAGGGCGCCGCCGCCCCGCCGGGTGGCCAGCCGCACCCCCGCGCCCTCGGCCGCGCCGGCCCCCGTCCGGCCCGCCCAGCGCGGCTTCGATCTGCTGATCACCTTCGAAAACGACTCCAACCAGCTGACTGAACAGGCCCAGGCCAACGTCAAGGTGTTCGCGGACGCCCTGCAACGCCGCCCGCTGCGCACCGCCCGCTTCGCCATCGAGGGCCATACCGACGCCGTGGGCTCGCGGGCTTACAACCAGAATCTCTCGGAACAGCGCGCCAACGCCGTGGTCGATTTCCTGGTCCGAGAGGGCGTGGACCGCTCGCGGTTCACGGTGCGCGGGTTCGGCTTCAGCCAGCCGATCGCCGACGATCCGCGCAGCGCGGAGAACCGCCGCGTCGAAGCCCGCCGACTGAGCTGACCTCGAGGCTTCGCTGGAGATGCGCCCGCCGCGGCGCGTGCAAGGGGACGGATTACACATGGGGTTGGTTGCGGCAGCGCGCTCGGCGATCTTCGGCGCCGCCGCCGCGGCGATCCTCGCGCCCTCCCTGGGCGGGGCGCAGACCGCGCCGGGACTGCCCTCCCGCGACGAGCTGAACCCGGCCCGCCGGGCGGCGCCCCAGGCGCCGCGCCCGGACCTCTTCCTGCCGCCGGCGGCGGGGCCTTGCCCGCTCGAGCAGTCCGACGTGCGGCTGACCTTGAACTCGGTGACCTTCCGAGGGCTGACCGGCGCGGCGCCCGAGGAGCTCGCGCCCGCCTACGCCGAGTTCCTGGGGCGCGAGGGGCCGGTCTCCAACCTCTGCGTCGTCCGCGATCGGGTGGCCGACGCCCTCTTCCGCAAGGGGCTCCTGACCCGCGTCGAGATCCCGCAGCAGGAGATCGCGGGCGGCGCCCTGACGCTGGAGGTGATCGAGGCCAAGATCGTCAATGTGCAGGTGCGCGGCGACGCCGGCCCCGCCACCCCCCTGGTGGAAGCCTACGCCGAGAAGCTGCGCGGCCTTGCGCCCTTCGATCTCGACATCGCCCAGCGCTACCTCCTGCTGGCCTCCGACATCCCGGGCCTGAGGGTGCGCGCCACGGTGCGCCCGAACCGCGGCGGCGAGCGCGGCGCCGTCGACCTCGACCTGACGGTGGCGCGCGATCCCTATGACGGCCTGGTCAATGTCCAGAACATGCAGGCCAAGGCCACTGGGCGCTGGGGCGCGCTGGGGCGGGTGGACTTCAACAGCTTCACCGCGTTCGGCGAGCGGACCTCGCTTGTGCTCTACCACACGCTCGACGACGAGCAGTGGGTGGTGCAGTTGCTGGAGGAGGCCCGCTTCGGCGGCGACGGCCTCCTGGGCCGGCTGTCGCTGGTCTATGGCGAGAGCGAGCCGGGCGGGGTCCTGGCGCCGCTGGACCTGAAGAGCGAGAGCTTCGTCGGCAATGCCGAGCTCGCCTATCCGCTGATCCGCAAGCGCCGGCAGAACCTGACCCTCGCGGCCGGGATCGACTGGATCGACCAGACCACTGACATCGGCGGCGGCGGGACCTTCATCGACGACAGCCTGCGGGTCGCCTATGTGCGCGCCGAGGCCGACTGGCGGCCGATGCTGGCCGGCCGCTCGCTGACCCTGGGCGCCAGCGCCTCGGTGCGCCAGGGCCTCTCGGGGCTGGGCGCCTCGGACGGGGATTCGCCGCTGCTGTCACGGGCCGACGCCGATCCTTCCGCCCTGGTGTTCACCGGCTCGGCCTTCGCCCTGGCGCCGATCGCCGAGAAGCTGACCCTCTACGGCCGCGTCGAGGCGCAGTATTCCAACGACGCCCTGCTCGCCTACGAGGAACTGCCGGTCGGCAATCTCACCATCGGCCGCGGCTACGACCCGGCCGCCCTGAGCGGGGACAGCGGCGTGGCGGCCACGCTCGAAGCGCGGACCGGGCCCTTCCCGATCGGGCCGCGCGTCCTGGCCTCGCCCTATCTGTTCTACGACGTCGCCCACGTGGACAACAACGACGCCTTCGGCCTGGAGCGCACCGTCGATTCCGCCGGCGTCGGGGTGCAGTTCCGGCTGACCTCCCGCGCCACCCTCGACCTCGTCTACGCCAAGGCCTTCGATGCGCCCCTGCCCGGCGCCGAGAAGCCGGGCGGCCGGCTGATGGTCAATCTGACGGCGAGTTTGTTCTGATGTCGCAAATCCGTCCCGCCTCGGCCGCTCTTGAGCCTCGCCCCGGGCGCGGGCGGCGATGGCTGGGCGGCGGCGCGCTCGGCGGCGTCCTCAGCCTGACCCTCGGCCTCGCCGGGGCGGCGGCCTACCCCAGCAACAGCGACCCCGGCGTGCAGGTCAGCCCCGGCGGCGCGGGACCGAGCATCTCGACCCCGCCCGCGTCCGGAACCGGTGCGATGGACATCGTGCTGGGCGCCCCGCGCACCATCCTGACCTGGCAGGACTTCAACGTCGCCGCCGGCGAGACGGTGAACTTCCGATTCGACCAGCGTAGCTGGATCGTGCTCAACCGCCTGACCGGCGGCCAGATGACCATCGACGGCCAGGTCAACGGCCTGGTCGGCGGCGGGGCCGGCGGCAATGTCTGGTTCTCGGCCCCCAACGGGGTGGTGTTCGGCCCCAATGCGCGGGTCAATGTCGGCGGGCTCCTCGCCACCACCAGCCAGCTGCTCGACGACGAGAGCTTCCTCGATCCGAGGCAGAGCACCATCGATTTCCGCGCGCCCTCCGGGTCGTTCGGCGGCGTCACGGTGCAGGGCGGCGCGCGCCTGGAGGGGTCGGGCGGTACGCTGGCGCTGGTGGCGGCGCAGGTGAACACCGCCGCCGGCAGCCAGATCGGCGGCGCGGCGGACGTCTTCTACGGCTCGGCGGCCAATTTCAGCGTCGATTTCCTGCCGACCGGCGACAACGACCTGGCGCTGCTCAACTTCCTGGTTCCGGCCGGGGGCGGCTCGGCCTCACCGACGCCGCTCAACCTGGCCGGTGAGACCCTGGCCCGCAACGTCACCATCGCCCACGTCAGCCGCGCCGACGTGCTGAACGCGGTGATCAGCGCGCCGGGGCTGATCGTCGCCCAGTCGGCCAGCGGCCGCGACGGCAATGTCATCCTGTCGTCGGGCATCGACATCGGCGGCGGGGTGACAGCCAGCCCCTCGCCGGGCGGGCGAGCGGCGCTGACCGCCGACTTCGGCGAGGTGATCGCCACCGGCGGCATCCGCATCCACATGCGCGGCGCGGCCTCCCAGACCTCGTTCTTCGCGGACTATCTGGCGGCTGGGGCGGCCGTGGAGTCGCGCACCGGCCAGTTCACCATGCAGGCGGGTCCGGACCAGACCCTGTCGGCGGGAACCTACGTCTACATCGACGCGCCCAACGGCATCACCACCCAGGCTGTGGGGGCGGTGCAGGACGCATCCTTCTACGCGACCAGCGACGGCGAGTGGGAGTCACCGGGAACCGGCGTCATCAACCTCGGCGCAGTCAGCGCCGGCGGCGGCATCTACGCCTCGGGCCAACGGGTGATCTCGCCGTCGCTGGCTTCCGGCGGGGCGGTGGGCGCGCGGACCTCGGGGGCGAGCGCCGGCGCGCCGGCCATCCAGCTGGGCGAAGTGCTGGCCGCGACCGAGGTGAACCTGCTGGCCGGCAATGGCTCGATCCAGCTGGAGCGCGTGACCCTGACGGGCGTCGGCGCGGCGGGCGCCCCGTTCTTCTCCGCCAACGCCACGGCCGCCGACGCGGACGTGATCTTCGGCTCGGCCGCGCCGGGCGCCCTGATCGGGCCGCCCGGATACGCCGCCTCGATCGTCGCCGGGCGGGACGTTCGGGTGAACCTCGGCGGAGCGGCCAGCTTCAACACGCTGCAGGCGGGCCGCGACCTGCGGCTCACCGCCGCCGACCTCACCCTGGGGAGCGCGCTCACCGCCCGCTCGGCGCAGATCGAGTCCGCCACGGGCGCCCTGATCCTCGGCGGGCCGGCCGGGGCCTCGCCGGCCAACACGATGGTGATCGACAACGCCGAGTTCCAGCGCATCCGCGTGAGCGACCAGGCCAGCTTCTACGCCGGCCCGACCTCGGTCGCCGCGCCCCGCGGCGACCTCACCGTGCGCGACCTGGCGGTCGACCCCGGGCGTGTCCCGCGGCTCAACCTCTACGCCGGGACCGGCAACGACGTGCGGGTGACCGGCGTGCTGACGCCCACGGCGTCCGGCGGCGAACTGCGGATCGGCATGGACGACGCCGTCTCCGCCTGGCGGCCGCGGCGCATCCTGGTGTCGGGCTCGATCGGCGCGGCCAGCGGCTCGCCGCAGGCCGGCTTCACCGGGGTGCGGGCGTTCGGCTCGGTGCGCCTCAACGCGGCCAATGATGTGATCATCGGCTCACAGCGGTTCATCGACCTGATCATCCCGACGCCGGCCAGCCAGATCGACATCGCCCGCGGCCTGCCGACCGGGGCCGCCGCCACCGGCGAGGAAGTCGGGCGCGTCTTCCTGGCCGCCGGGGTGCTCTCGCTCTCGGCGGGGGACCGGATCGTGCAGCAGAACACCGCCGCGGCGGGCGAGGAGAACGGGCTCTATCTCGCCAACGCTCTCAGCGGCGCGCGCGGCGACACCGTGCTGACCCTCGGCGGAACGCCGCTGGTCGACCTCTTCGGCGGTTTCGTCGATCAGGCGGGCGTGTTGCAGACCGGATTCCGGGCGGCCCTGGCGCCGGAGCTGCGGCGCCCGTCCGGCGCGGCCTTCTCGCGCAGCGTGCGGTTCAACGGCTGCAGCATCGGCGGCGGCGGGGGCTGCGGGATCACCGGCGGGCCGGAGTTCGGCTTCCGCCTCGAGGATTTCGTCCGCCCCGACCAGATCACCGACCAGCCGCTCCTGACCTCGGCGCCAGAGGCGGAGGACGAGGACGAGACCGATCCGGTGGTGACCGGCGCGGGCAACGAGGAAATCTGGCGGAGCCGCAAATGAGCGCGCTGAAGACGACCCTGTGGTGGGCCGCCCTGATCGGCGGCGTGGCGGCCGGCGCGGCGGCTCAGGCCCAGGCCCTGCCGGAGGTCTTCCCGCTCGGCCGCAGCAAGGCGAGCGGCGCGGTCTGCCAGGCCACACGCGACTATGACGACCCGCTGGCCCAGGGCCGTGGCGCGCGCGCCTGGAGGGTGCAGTGCCGCGGCTATTCGGCCTCGCTCGGACGGCTCTACGTCCTGCCGCAGGCGCAGGCCGCCGCCTGGCGGCAGGGCGCGCCCGAGCGGGCGGCCTGCGAGCCGGCGGTCGCGACCAGCCTGGCCGGCCTGGGATCGGCTACGCGCGCGGCCTGCCGCACCGCCGAGCGGAACGCGGCCTATGTGGTCTACAGCGCCGACAGCGGCCGCAACACCGTGGCCGCCGAGGGCTATGCCCCCCTGGCCGACGTGCTCGAGACGGGCCTGCGCGTGGTGGCCGGCAAGGCCGAGCCGCCCGGCGTGATCGAAGCCCAGATCTCAGCCGCCCAGGCCGAACTGGGCCTCGGCTTCGCCGCCGGCGGGCTGGCGGCGGCCGAGGAGGCGGCGGCCAACGATCCGGAGCGCCTGCGCGCCCGCGGCTATGTGCAGAACAACGAATGGCGCTTCGACGACGCGGAGAACGCCTTCCGCGCCCTGTGGGACGCCGCCGAGGCCGGCAATGCGCCCCCCGGCGAGCGCGCCGAGGCGATGCTCAACCTGGCGCTCAACGTCTCCAACCGCGGGCGCTTCGAGGAAGCGGATGCGCTGTTCGCCGAAGCCGACGCCCTGGCGGCGCAGGCGGGCGATCCGCTGATCCGCGCCCGCAGCCTCAACTACCAGGCGCTGCACGCCCGCAACCGCGGGCAGTTCGAGGGCGCCATCTCGCTGGCCGAGCAGGCGCTGCAGGCCCGGCAGGCCGCGCGGGACGCGGGCCTGGTGCGGGCGGATGCGCCGGCCGTGGAGGCCGATGGGTCGGTGATCCGGATCTCG
>DASPLZ010000182.1:0-5314 GCA_035627295.1 Phenylobacterium sp.
CCGATCGCGTCCGCGACCGTCTTCAGGTTCAGCGGCCGCAGGTGCTCGACGCCGAAGGCCAGGAACCCGTCCTGCTGGCGCACGATCTCGCTGGCGACCTTCAGGATGGTCTTGGCGCGCTGGTCCAGGCTCTTCACCAGCCAGTTGGCCGAGGAGAGACAGTCGGAGACGAAGACCTTCTCCTGCTCCGAGCGCGCCACCTTCGAGACGCGTGCGTGGTAGCGCTGGTCGACCAGCAGGCGCGGCAGGGTGTCGGTGTTGAGCTCCACGTGCCAGAGGCCGCCGAGGCCCTCGCGGACGAAGACGTCCGGCTGCACCGGCTGCACCGGCTCGCCGCCGAAGGCCGCGCCGGGGCGGGGGGTTAGCGCCCGCAGCTCGGCGATCATCTCGCGCAGGTCCTCGTCGTCGACGCCGCAGGCCTTCTTCAGGGCGGCGGTGTCCCTACGGGCGAGGAGTTCCAGGTTGTCGAGCAGGGCCTCCATGGCCGGATCGCAGCGGTCGCGCTCCTTCAGCTGCAGCGCCAGGCACTCGCGCACGTCGCGGGCGAAGACGCCGGTGGGCTCGAAGCCCTGCAGCGTCCCCAGCACCCGCGCGATGGCCGCGTCGTCGCAGCCCAGCCGCTCGGCCAGCTCGGCGAGGTCGGCGCGCAGATAGCCGCCTTCGTCCACCGCATCGATCAACACCGTGGCGATGGCGATGTCGGCCCCCGCGAGGCCCGAGACCGCGAGCTGGTCGTGCAGGTGCTCGGCCAGGGTCTTGTCGCGCGAAAGGCCGCGCTCCAGGCCGTCGTCGTCGATGGATTCGAAGCTCCCGCCGCGCCCGGCCTTCGACCAGTCGATGGCCCCGCCCGCCTCGCCGGCCGCATCGCCGGTGGCGATCTCGCCGCGGGAGGCGGAATCCTGGTCATGGGCGGTGACGTCGAGCGACTGCTCCACCTCGCCCAGGCTCATCTCGGCCGAGGGCGCCTCGTCGGTGCGCTCCACCGCCTCGCGGGCGTCGTCGCGCTCGTCGCGCTGCAGCAGGGGGTTGCGCTCCAGCTCGCCCTCGACGAAGGCCTCCAGCTCCAGGTTGGAGAGCTGCAGCAGCTTGATGGCCTGCTGCAGCTGGGGCGTGATGACCAGCCCCTGCCCCTGCCTGATCTCCAGCCGTGCGCTGAGCGCCACGTCGTCCCCCTTGGCGTGAATCTTGCGAGGGGACTGTAGGGCCGCGTTTGCGAGCGATTGGTTAACTTCGCTCCTTCTCCCGCAAGGGGAGAAGGACCCTAGGCCCGCGCCGGCAGCTCGTAGCGCTCGCCGAGGTAGACCCGCCGCACGTCGGGGTTGGCGACGATCTCCTCGGGCGTGCCTTCGAACAGCACTTCGCCGCCGGCGATGATGGAGGCGCGGTCGATGATGTCCAGCGTCTCGCGCACGTTGTGGTCGGTGATCAGGATGCCGATGCCGCGCTGCTTCAGATAGCCGATCACTTCGCGGATGTCGGCGATGGCCAGGGGGTCGATGCCGGCGAAGGGCTCGTCCAGCAGCATGAAGCTGGGCTCGCTGGCCAGCGCCCTGGCGATCTCCACTCGCCGCCGCTCGCCGCCCGAGAGCGAGATGGCCGGCGACTTGCGCAGGTGCTCGATGTGCAGCTCGGCCAAGAGTTCGGTGACCCGCGCCTTCACCTTCGAGGCGTTCTTCTCGCGCAGCTCGACCACGGCGAGGACATTCTCCTCCACCGTCATGCCGCGGAAGATCGAGGTCTCCTGCGGCAGGTAGCCGACCCCCATGCGGGCGCGCTGGTACATCGGCTGGCCGGTGATGTCCTCGCCGTCCAGCAGGATCTTGCCGTAGTCGGCCGCCACCAGGCCGGTGATCATGTAGAAGCAGGTGGTCTTGCCCGCGCCGTTCGGGCCCAAGAGGCCCGCCACCTCGCCGCGCTGCAGGCGAAGCGAGACGCCCTTCACCACCGCGCGGTTGCGGAACGACTTGCCGATGTTGTCGACGAACAGGCCTTCGAGGGGGATCGCGCCGGAATCGGGCATGGGAACGGGCGTCAGCTCCGCCGGTCTTGCGAGTTCGGGTAGAAGACGCCCCGCACCCGGCCCGGCTTGTTGCGCCCCTTGGCGTCCGACTGCATCTGGGCCTGGCCGGTCTTGGTGTTGACCACCAGCTTGCGGCCCCGAAGCACGTTGGGCCCCTGGGCGGCCACCACGTCGCCGGTGATGACGATGGTCTCACCGGGCACGTCATAGACCGCGTTGTCGCCGCGCACCCGCCGCTCGCCGGTCACGTAGTAGACGTTGCCCACCGCCTCCAGCCGCTCGGCGTCGCCGCAGTTGGCCTGCGCCGGGGCGGCCGCCGTCGCGGGCTTGGAGGGCCCCTTCTGCTTCAGGAAGACATTCAGCGTGTCGGCCCGCAGCCTGGCCGGCCCCTGCAGCACCTCGGCGCCGCCGCGCCAGATCTGCTGGCAGCCGGAATTGACCACCTCCAGCTCGTCGGCGGTGATGTCGATCGGCGCGTTGGAGTCGATCGCCTGGGCGCTCGCGCCGCTCGCGGCGAGCAGGGCCGCCGCGCAAAGGAGGGCCGCGCCCGCTTTCATCGAAATCTCATTCATTGATCCGGCCCCGGACGCCGCCCTTGAAGACCATGCGCTCGCCCTTGTCGTAGATTCCATAGGACTGCGCTTCGATTTGGCCAAGGTTGCCCGCGCCCTTGATGGCGCCCTTGCCCTCGATCTGGCCGGTCTTGGTGTTGAAGGTCGACTGCTGGGTGACGATCTCGGAGGCGCCGTCGTTCAGCCGCACCCCGCCGTTCAGCTCCAGCAGGCCGTCGTCCTCGCGATAGACGCCGGTGGTGGCCGAGAGGTTCGCCTTGCCGCCCCGGTCGTCCTGGTCGAGCGCCACAGTGGGGCGGTCGAGCATCACCCGCTGGTAGTCATTCTCGTCGCGCACCGCGGTGATCGCCGAGAGCACGAAGGCGCGGCCCTCCTCGTCGCGGCCGTAGAACTTCGGATTGACCAGCCGGATCGGCACATTGGCCGCCGCCTGGGCGTCGGCGTCGGCGAGGCTGCGCCAGATCACCTGGCCGGCCAGGGCCGCCACCAGGACGCCGATCAGCGCCGGCAGGCCGAGGCGCAGGCCCCGGACCACGCGCGAGCGCCTCCGCCAGCGGGCAAGGTCCGCCCGGCGCCGGCGGATCAGGTCGTCGTCGAATGCAGCGGCGGTCATCAGCTGTGCGCGAAAATATCGACCTCGTCCCAGCCCGCGACGTCCAGCTTGGCGCGGTGGGGGAGGAAGTCGAAACAGGCCCGCGCCAGGTCGTCGCGGCCCTCGCGGGCCAGCATCTCATCTAGGCGCGCGCGCATCGCATGCAAATGCAGCACGTCCGAGGCCGCATAGGCGAGCTGTTCGGGCGAGAGCTCGGCCGCGCCCCAGTCGGAGCTCTGCTGGGCCTTGGACATGTCGACGCCCAGGAGTTCCTTGGCGACGTCCTTCAGCCCGTGGCGGTCCGTATAGGTCCGGGCCAGCTTGGAGGCGATCTTGGTGCAGTAGACGGGGGCGGTCACCACGCCAAGGTGAAGCCAGAACATGGCGATATCGAAGCGGCCGAAGTGAAAAATCTTCGTCACCGCCGGATTGGTGAGCAGCGCCTTCAGGTTGGGCGCGTCATAGGCGGGCCGGTCCAGCTGCACGATGTGCGCGTCGCCGTCGCCGGCCGAGAGCTGCACCACCGTCAGGGCGTCGCGCCCGAGCCTGAGCCCCATGGCCTCCGAATCGATGGCGACCGCCTGCACGCCGTCGAAGACGCCGGCCGGCAGATCGCCACGATGCAGATGATTGGTCATCGTCTCACCCCACCTTTCGCGCGAAGGGTGGTGCCCAGGAGAGGACTCGAACCTCCACGGCCGTTAAGCCACTGGCACCTGAAGCCAGCGCGTCTACCAATTCCGCCACCTGGGCCCGGTCCGTCGGATCGGGAGGCGCGCTAATTAGGGAAAAGGGCAGGGGGCGTCAATGACGCTGCGTTGCGGCGTCGCACGGGCTCGGATATTCGGGCGGCCAACAGCGCCCTGCGTCCTTCGAGACGCCCGCTTCGCGGGCTCCTCAGGATGACGAAACCAGTAAAGCGCGACAAAGCTAGTCATGGTGAGGAGCGGCCCGCGAGGGACGCGTCTCGAACCACGCACTGAAGGAATGGGCGATGCAGGACTTGGTGACGGTGTTCGGCGGCTCGGGCTTCGTCGGCCGCCAGGTGGTGCGGGCGCTGGCCCGGGGCGACTGGCGCGTGCGGGTGGCGGTGAGGAAGCCGCACCTGGCCGAGGACCTGCGCCTCGCCGGCGACGTGGGCCAGGTGCAGCTCGTCCAGGCCAACATCCGCCATGACGGCTCGGTCGCCGCCGCGCTGGACGGCGCGAGCGCCTGCGTCAACGCCGTCGGCCAGGCGGTGGAGCGCGGCCCGCAGACCTTCGAGGCCGTGCACGTCGAAGGCGCCCGCCGCGTCGCCGAGGCGGCCCGCAAGGCCGGCGCCCGGCGCCTCGTCCAGCTCTCCGGCATCGGCGCGTCCGAGACCTCCAGCTCGAAATACGCCCGCGCCCGCGCGGCCGGCGAGGCGGCCGTGCGAGAGGCCTTCCCGAACGCCGACATCCTGCGTCCCTCGGTGGTGTTCGGCGCGAACGACCACGTCACCACCCTCTTCGCCCGCATGGCGGCGATGAGCCCGGTCGTGCCGCTGATCGGCGCGGACACCAGGCTGCAGCCCGTCTACGTCGGCGACATCGCTCAGGCCGCCCGCCGCCTCTTGGCCACCGAGACCATCGGCGGCGGCCTCTATGAACTCGGCGGCCCCGAGGTGCTGACCGTCCGCGAGCTGGTGGAGCGCATCTGCGCCGAGACCCAACGGCGGCCGGGCCTGATCCCGCTGCCGTTCTTCGCCGCCGGCCTGATGGCCAGGGGCGGGGACCTGGCCGCCGCCATCGGCCTGCCCGCCCCGATCACCACCGACCAGGTGGAGCTGCTGCGCGAGGACAACGTCGCGACCGGCCCCGGCCTCGCCGACCTCGGCGTCGCCCCGACCTCGCTGGACTCGGTGCTGGGAAGCTACCTCTACCGCTACCGCCCGGGCGGCCAGTACGCCGACAACCTGAAGCGCGCCGGCGCCTAGCCGAGCACCGCCAGCCCGACCAGGCCCGCCGCGCCGACGATGATCCGCCACCAGGCGAAGAGGCCGAAGCCGTGGCGGCTGATGTAGTCGAGCACGTAGCGCACCACGATGAAGCCGGCGACGAAGGCGGCCAGGAAGCCCACCGCGATGATCCCGGCGTCGTCCGCGTTCAGCCG
>DASPLZ010000183.1:0-4931 GCA_035627295.1 Phenylobacterium sp.
CCTGCTGGAGAATGGCGTCGCTGAGGACGAGGCCCGCGCGCGCGCCACCGACCTCCTCGCCGCCCTGCGCCTGCCCGAAGCCCACTGGGACCTGCCGCCGGCCACCTTCTCCGGCGGCGAGCAGCAGCGGGTGAACATCGCCAGGAGCTTCATCCGCAACTACCCGGTGATGCTGCTGGACGAGCCCACCGCCTCGCTGGACGCCGGCAACCGCGCCATCGTCGTGGAGCTGATCAAGCAGGCCCTGGCCCGCGGCGCGGCGATGATCGGCATCTTCCACGACGAGGACGTGCGCGACGCCGTGGCGACGCGGCTCTTCCAGGTCAACGAGTTCAAGGCGGCGGCTTGAGCGCATGACGCGGAGCGACCCTGCGTCCTTCGAGACACCCGCTTCGCGGGCCCTCAGGATGACGAACTCAGTAGAGCCCACCCTACCTCGTCATGGTGAGGAGCGGCCCGCAGGGACGCGTCTCGAACCACGCACGGCCGCCCAGCGAGCCTTCCCTCGACGCCTTCGATTTCCAATTCGTAGCGGACACTGAACCATGCGCGAGACCCGCATCTTCTCCCCCGCTGTGGTCACCCCGCAGGGCCAAACCGCCGCCGAGGTGATCGTGCAGGACGGCGCCATCGCCGCCGTCGAGCCCCGCGCCGCGCCCTCCGCCGGCGCCCTCGACTGGTCCGGCGACCTGCTGATCCCCGGCCTCGTCGACATCCACACCGACAACTACGAAAAGCACTACCAGCCCCGCCCCGGCGCCCTCTGGGACGCCTACGGCGCGGCCCTCGCCCACGACGGCCAGTGCGCCGCGGCCGGGATCACCACGGTGTTCGACTCCCTCAGCCTGCACGGCCGCAAGGACAGCCTGGACCGCAAGGAATCCCTCCGCCCCATGATCGCCGGCATGGACGCCGCGCAGGCCGACGGCGCCCTGCGCGCCGAGCACTTCCTGCACCTGCGCTGCGAGGTCACCAACCCCGAGCTGCTCGCCCTGCTCGAGCCGCACGCCGACAATCCGCGCCTGAAGCTGCTCTCGGTGATGGACCACACCCCCGGCCAGCGCCAGACCGCCAACGTCGAGCGCTTCGAGCAGCGCATGGTCGCCGCCGGCCGCAGCCCCGCGGAGATCGAGGAACTGCTGGTCCGCCGCCGCGAGAACCGCGACCCGTCCGTCGCCTACGCCAACCGCCGCAGCATCGTCGCCTTCGCCCGCGAGACCGGCCTGCCGCTGGCCGCCCACGATGACGAGAGCATCGAGCATGTCGAGGAAGCCCACGACGACGGCTGCGCCATCGCCGAGTTCCCGGTCACCCTGGCCGCGGCGAAGAAGGCCCGCGAGTTCGGCATGGCCATCTGCATGGGCGGCCCGAACTTCGTGCGCGGGGGCTCGCATTCGGGCAATCTGTCGGCGCGCGAGGCCGCCGAGGCCGACGTGCTCGACATCATCGCCTCGGACTATGTGCCCCTCTCCATGCTGCGCTCCGCCTTCCTGCTGATCGACCAGATGGGCTGGCCTGCACAGAAGGCCATCGCCACCGTCGCCGCCGGCCCGGCCCGCAGCGTCGGCCTGACCGACCGCGGCGAGATCGCCCCCGGCCAGCGCGCCGACCTCCTGCGCATCGCCCGCCGCCGCGACGGCTGGCCCGTACCCGCCGAGGTCTGGCGCGAAGGCCGCCGGGTCGCATGAGCGCCCGCTACGCCGTCTACTACGCCCCGCCGCGCGGAACGCCGCTCGCCGAGATGGCCAACGCCTGGCTCGGCCGAGACCCCTGGGACGGAGCGCCGCGCGAGCGCCCCGCCCTGCCCGGCCTCGAGGGTCTCGACCTCGACGCCCTCACCGCCGATCCCCGCGGCTACGGCTTCCACGCCACCCTGAAGGCCCCCTTCGAGCTGGCTGCCGACCGCACCGAGGCCGACCTCCTCGCCTTCGCCGAGGCTTTCGCCGCCGGCCTCACCCCCTTCGAAGCCGCCATCGCCCCCGCCGCCCTCGGCCGCTTCCTCGCCTTCCGGCTGGACGCGCCCTGCCCGGAGATGGACGCCCTGCACGCAGCCTGCGTCCGCGACTTCGACCCCTTCCGCGCCCCGCTCTCCGACTTCGACCTCGCCCGCCGCCGCAAGGCGCCGCTGACGGCCGAGCAGGACGCGCGCCTGATCGCGTGGGGCTATCCCTACGTCTTCGAGGACTTCCGCTTCCACATGACCCTCACGAACGGCGTCCGTGACGACGCCGTTCGCGAGCGCCTGCTGGCCGCGCTGCAGGCCCACTTCGCCCCGGTCAGCGGCCCGCACCGCTTCGACGGCGTGGCGATCTTCAGGCAGGCCGACCGCTCGGCCCCGTTCGACATCCTCGGCCGGTTCGACTTCGCCGCCGCGCCGGCCGAAGCCGTCAGCGCCTGATCGCCGCCACCAGCGCCGCGACCCCCTCGGCGACCTCGCCGTCGTTGCGCACCTCGATCACGTCATCGCCCCCAACGCTTACGGCCTGAGCCCGCGCGATCCGCCCGGCGATCTCCTCCGGCGTCTCGCGCCCGCGCGCCGCCAGCCGTTCGGCCAGCGCGGCCGGGCTGGCGCTGATCGCCACCACCGCCACGCCCGGAAATCGCTCGCGCGCCTCGGGGATGACCGCCCGCGAGACGTTCACCACCACCCGGCGGCCCGCGGCCAGATCCCCGGCGATCGTCGCGGGCACGCCGTAGGCCAGCCCGTGCGCCCGCCAGGAAAGCGCATAGGCGCCGTCCCGCTCCCGCATCGCGAATGTGGCCTCGTCCACGGCGACATGATCCTCACCGCCCGCGTCGGCCGGGCGCGTGATCTCGCGGCTGGGGAAGACTACCGGCTCGCCCGCCAACGCCGCCTTGGCGCCGTCCAGCAGCGTGTCCTTGCCGACGCCCGACGGGCCGACCACCAGAACCAAGCGGCCAGGCGTCACAACCCAAACCTCCGCTCATCCCCGCGAAAGCGGGGACCCAGGCTTTTTTGGTTCAAGCCGGACATGCCGACGCCCTTCGATAAAACACCTGGGTTCCCGCTTTCGCGGGGATGAGCGGGTTTAGATAGTCAGGCGTACTTCTCGACGAACGCATCGGCGTCGAGCCGGCGGAAGTCTTCGAGCGCTTGCGCGAGTCGTTCATGCTCCCAGTCCCACCAGGCGAGCTTCAGGATGCCGTCCTGCACCGCCTTGGGGAAGCGCTCGCGGATCGGGGCTGCGGGCACCCCGCCGACGATGGTGAAGGGCGCCACGTCCTTCGACACCACCGCGCCGGCGCCGACCACCGCGCCCGTGCCGATGGTCACCCCCGGAAGGATCGTCGCCCCGTGGCCGACCCAGACGTCGTGGCCGATCTCCACCCGGTGCGCGCGGCGCCATTCGAAGAATTCCGCATCGTCCGTATCGCCCAGCTCGTACGAGATCGCCCGGTAGCTGAAGTGGTGCTGCGCCACCTTCCAGGTCGGATGGTTGCCGGGGTTGATCCGGGCGTCCCGCGCGATCGAGCAGAACTTGCCGATGTCCGTATAGGTGATCGACCCGTCGTCCACGATGTAGCTGTAGGCGCCCATCCAGACCTCCGAGAGGCTGGTGCGCGCGCCCACCCGGGTCCAGGGGCCGAGCACGCTGTCGTGCACCTTGCCCTCGGCGTGGATGCGCGGCTCGGCGGCGCAAGGCCGCGCGCCCGCCTCATGGCGGAAGCGATCGAAATAGCGGTAGCCGGGCTCGAGCGGCCGGTTCGCCAGTCGGCCGCCGCTCACGCCGCGGCCACGATCGAGGGCTTGAACCCGTCCGCCGACACCGCGTGGCGCGCGCCGCGCACGCCGTAGACCCGCTCCAGCACCTCGGCGGAGAGCTCGGCCGGCGGCCCGTCGAACACCACCGCGCCCTTGGCCATGGCGACCACCCGGGTGCAGTAGCGGCGGGCGATGTCCAGGCTATGGAGGTTCACCACCACCGGGATGCCGCGCTCTTGGCAGACCTTCTGCAGCGCCTCCATCACCACCTCGGCGTTGACCGGGTCGAGCGAGGCCACCGGCTCGTCGGCCAGGAGGATGTCGGGGTCCTGCATCATCGCCCGGGCGATTGCCACCCGCTGCTGCTGGCCGCCGGAAAGCGTGCCGGCCCGTTGCAGGGCCACAGGGGCCATGTCGAGCTCGTCGAGCGCCAGGATGGCGCGGGCCCGCTGCTCGGCCGGGAAGAACTTGATCAGCGAGGAGGCCAGCGGCCGCTCGGCCAGGACGCCCACCAGCACATTGGTGATCACGTCGAGGCGCGGGCAGAGGTTGAACTGCTGGAAGATCATCGCGCACCGCCGCCGCCAGCGGCGCAGGGGCCGGCCCTTCAGGGCGGTGACATCGACGCCGTCGGCGACGATGCGGCCCGAGGTCGGGTCGGTCAGGCGGTTGATCATCCGAAGGAGCGTGGACTTGCCGGCGCCGGAGCGGCCGATCACCCCGATCATCTCGCCGCGCTCGATGCGCAGCGAAACCTCATGCACCGCCCGGGTTTCCCCGAACATCTTCGTCACGCCCTGCAACTCTAGCATCGCCACTCCTGCGCGCTCGCCGGTTGCCGAACGCTAGGCTCCCTGCGTGACCTGGGCGTGACGGCCCATAGGCAAGCCCCCCGACGAGCCCCGGATTTGTCGCCCGCCCGTCGTCGTTCAGCCTGTGCGAGCTTCATCTTGTCCGGCGAGGCTGAGGGGCATGGCTGACCTCCTGATCATCGGCGCCCTGGCGCTCGACCGTCCCATCCGCCTCTCCGCCCCGCTTGCGCCCGGCGCGCGCCTGACCGGCCAGACCCTGGGCGGGCGGCTGGAGCCGAGGCTCGGCGGCGGCGCGGCCAACGCCGGCGTCGCCCTGGTCCACGCCGGCCACCGCGTGCGCGTGGCCGCCGGCGTCGGCTCCGACGCGGACGGCGACCGCCTGCGCGCCATGGCCG
>DASPLZ010000184.1:0-4051 GCA_035627295.1 Phenylobacterium sp.
CAAGAAGGGCATGCTGACGAACGCTGGCGAGTGGTGGAAACACCTTCGCTGGACCAAACGCGTCTTCTGGAAGGGCGAGCGGCAAGCCGCCAAGCTCACGTCCAAGAGTGAGGCGCAGTCTCGCGATTGACTGGGTGACCAAGGCGCGACCCTAGATGCCCATTCGAGAGCATCCGCCCTCCGGCTCCATTCTTATGTGCGATTTCAGCGCCGGCTTCCGCTTGCCTGAGATGGTGAAGCGCCGGCCAGTGGTTGTGCTCAGTCCCAAGATCCGGGCTCGTCCTGGTCTTTGCACAGTGGTTGCGCTCAGCACGAGCCCGCCGGACCCAGTCATGAGCTATCATTGCCAGGTGGACTTCGATCCGCCTCTTCCCGGCTGGATGACGAGCGAAGGAGTGTGGGTGAAAGGCGACATGGTGGCTACTGTGGGCTTTCATCGCTTGGACTTTATCTCGCTCGGGAAGTCGAAAAGCGGCAAGCGGCGCTACTATTATTCCACGCTAAGCGCCCAAAATTTAACGAGAATTCGGGCATGCGTGCTTCATGGAATCGGGTTATCCAGCTTGACTAAACACCTCTGATTGTATATGTGTGGCCCGTTAGCGGCTCTCGCCTTGGCGATCCGCGTCTAAGACCCCACCAGGGGCCGTCGTGCGATCTTGGCGATACCAAGCCATCCGTACGGCGTAGAAAGCCCCGCTTCGGCGGGGCTTTTTGCTGCGGCATGACGAGTTGAGCCCCCGCCGCTCTTCTGATACACGCCGCGCTCCCTCGGCTCCGGCCGGGGTTCAAATCCGTGGGAGGGGCTGCCCGCACCACGGCCGCATAGGCGCTTTAGCTAGCGTCGCTTAACGGAGACAGAGATGGCCAAGAAGATCTTGGGCTACATCAAGCTGCAGGTGCCCGCGGGCTCCGCCACGCCTTCGCCGCCCATCGGGCCGGCGCTCGGCCAGCGCGGCGTCAACATCATGGGCTTCTGCAAGGAATTCAACGCCCGCACCGAGAAGGAGCCGAAGGGCACGCCCCTGCCGACGGTGATCACCGTCTACCAGGACAAGTCGTTCACCTTCGTCACCAAGACCCCGCCGGCGACCCACTACATCAAGCAGGCGCTGAACCTGAAGTCCGGCTCGCAGAAGCCGGGCCGCGAGACCGCCGGCAAGATCACCCGCACGCAGCTGCGCGAGATCGCCGAGAAGAAAATGAAGGACCTCAACGCCAACGACGTCGAGGCCGCCGCCAAGATCATCGAGGGCTCCGCCCGCTCGATGGGCCTTTCGATCGTGGAGGCTTAAAGAACATGGCCAAGCAACCCAAGCGCATCCAGGCCTGGACCGGCGACCGCAACGCGGTCCACGCCCTCGAAGCCGCCGTCAAGCTGACCAAGGAAAACGCCAAGGCCAAGTTCGACGAGTCGATCGAGATCGCCGTCAACCTGGGCGTGGACCCGCGTCACGCCGACCAGCAGGTCCGCGGCGTGGTCAACCTGCCCTCCGGCACCGGCCGCGACGTGCGCGTCGCGGTCATCGCCAAGGACGCCAAGGCCAAGGAAGCGACCGACGCCGGCGCCGACGTGGTGGGCGCCGAGGATCTCGTGGAACGCATCCAGGGCGGCTTCATGGACTTCGACCGGGTGATCGCCACCCCGGACATGATGGCCCTGGTCGGCCGCCTCGGTAAGGTGCTGGGCCCGCGCGGCCTGATGCCGAACCCGCGCGTCGGCACCGTGACCCCGAACGTGGCCCAGGCCGTGAAGGACGCCAAGGGCGGCGCCATCGAGTTCCGCACCGAGAAGACCGGCATCATCCACGCCGGTATCGGCAAGGCGAGCTTCACCGAAGAGGCGATCCTGGCCAACGCCCGCGCCTTGGTCGACGCCCTGAACAAGGCCAAGCCCTCGGGCGCCAAGGGCACCTACATCAAGCGCATCAGCCTCTCCTCGACCATGGGGCCGGGCTTCAAGGTCGACACCGCGTCCGTCGGCGTCTGACCCACGCTTCAGGCCGGCGCGTCGAGCTCGGGGTAGCGGCGGAAGATGCCCTGCTCGTTGAACGCGATGCGCCGGTCGCTGGCCAGGTAGGCCGCGATGTTCGGCAGGGCGCGCACGCGTCCGGCCAATGATTTCAGCTTCGGCCGCGCCACGAGCGCGGCCGAAGTCGTTTCCGGGAAGGCGTAGGAAAGGCCCTCGACCACCTGGAAGGCCGAGAGATCGGCGTAGGTCAGCGCCACGCCGACCAGCCATTCGCCGCCGCTCTTTTCGAGCACGTCTTCCAGCCAGTCGAAGAACTTGGGAATCCGCGCCTCGCGGAACTCCTTGGCGCGGCGCAGAGCCTCCGGCTTCTGGTCCTCGTAGTAGAGTCCGACCCCGACCGGGTGGTGGCTGTCGTGCGCCTCAGCCACCAGGTCAGCGAGGGTGAGCTGGATCTGGTGCGTCCACAGCCGCCCCGCCTCGTCCGCTGGCGCGAGGCCCAGCTTCGGCCCGAGATAGAGCAGGATCGCCGCCGTCTGGCCGACGATGACCTCGCCGTCCTTCAGATAGGGCGGGGCGAAGGGCGGCCAGCTGGCGCGTTCCATCTCGCGCATCAGCAGCTCTTCGCCCTCGTCGGTGCGCGCCACGTCGCGATAGGGCGCGCCGGCCTGCTCCAGCGCGAGGCGCACGAACTCGCCGCGCCCCTGGATCGTCGGCCAGTAGTAGAGCTCGTACATCGTCACCTCCGCGCCTTCGAGAAGACGCGGTGAGCGGCGAAGCGGTTCCGCGGCTAGGCGGTGGGCTCGGTCGAGGCGCGCAGGCGGTCCCAGACCTCGAACTCATAGGCGATGCAGCGCTCAATCATCAGCCGCCACACCGGCTCGGCGATTCTCGCATCGAGGCCGGCCTTTGCGGCGGCGGCCAGCACGCGCTCGACCACCTGCTCGATGCGGGCCGCGTCGCGCACCACGTTGCGGTCGGTCTTGATGCGCGCGGCGGCGTCCATATAGCGCTGGCGCTCGGCGATGAGGGCGACAAGCGCGCGGTCGAGGGCGTCGACGCCGACGCGCACGTCGGCCATGGTCTGGCACGCCTCCGGGGGCGTGCGGTCGTCGACCGTCAGGGTCGTGGAAGGCATGAACTGGAGCTCTGGCTCTAGGGGAGGGGAGGCGCGACCCGAAAGGCCGCGATTGCCGGCAGACTTAACCTCCCAAGGCCCTCGCGTCGACCGCTCAGGGCGCGGCGGGGGCGTCCTCCAGCGCGAACGGCGGCAGGGGCGTGGCGTTCGCGCAGCTGAGGTCGAGCGTGTCGACCCTGCCGGTCTCGAACAGCTTCCGGCCGGCCGCGTCCACGCAGGCGTTTTCCGCCACGTGGGCGCCGGGAACGACGAGGTGGCGGCCCTGGGAGAAGTGCCGCAGGAGCGCCTCGCCCCATTGCGGCGGGGTCACCGGGTCGAGGTCGCCCGAGACGATCAGCGTCGGGACATCGTTGGTCAGGGGCGCGGCGTAGTCGGCGGGAAGGTCCGCGGTCGGCCAGACGGCGCAGGCGGCCATCTGGCCGCGCACCCGGTGGTCGCCGGCGAAGCTGCCGGCGGTCTCGCGCGGAATCTCCGCCGGGTCGATGCGGGCGATGTCCTCGCCGCACGACACCGAGAGGAGCAGGCCGAGGCGAAGGGCGCTCTGCAAGCCGTAGCCGGAGGAAAGCGCCGCCTGGGCGAAGGGGCGGTAGTCCCCGGCGCGCGCCTTCTCCAGCAGGAGCGGCAGGCGCCGGCCGCTCTCGGCCGAATAGAGCAACACCCGCAGGCCGTCGCCGAAGCCGGCTTCGGTGAGCCGCACGGTGTCCGCCGCCTGAGTGTCAGGCCGTGTGACGGCGACCGCGGCCGGCTCCGCCTTCAGGCGCGCCAGCACCGCGGCCAGGTCCTCGCGGAAGGTCGGGAAGCGGGCACGGCAGGCGGCGTCCGCCCTGCACTGGTCGGCCACCCGGTCGAAGGCCCGCTGGGCGGCTGCGGCGTGATAGAGCGGTGCGCGGTTGGTGAAGGGCGCCGCGCCGCTGAGATAGGCGACGCGGACATGTTGGCCGTAG
>DASPLZ010000185.1:0-3780 GCA_035627295.1 Phenylobacterium sp.
ATCGGCGATCTCCTCGGCCGAGACGCGGATGTTGGCGGCGTCGACATTGGCGCGGTCGAACTTGCGGCCGAACTCCAGCACCGCCTCCAGCCCGCGCTCGCGCACGGCGGCCAGCACCTCGCGCACAGCGTCCTCGATGGCCGGCGGCGTCTCGCGGCGCTCCGCGACGAAGGCGCGGAAGGCCCGGTCGAAATCGGGATCGGTGAACGTAAAGCGGCGCATCGGCGTGCCTATAACCTTCCCTCCCCCTTGTGGGGAGGGTGGATCGCATACGGATCGCGACGCCAAAATCCTCCCCCGTGCAACGGGGGAGGATTTGAATGGCTAAGCCTCGTGCGCCGGCTCCCGCGGCGTCGGCCAGGGCACGGTGAGGTCGGCGAGGACGGCGTCGACGCACTCGACCTCGACCCTGAGGTCGCCGCCGCCGGCGAAGGTGAGCACGATCGACCCGCCAGGCGCCTCGCCGGGCTCGAAGGCCAGGGTGAGCAGTTCGACCACCGCGTCCTTGGCCCCGCGGCGCAGGCGGCGGGCCTTGACGCCCAGCACCGAGCCCAGCTGCAGGCCGCTACGCACCCGCTCGCCGCCGCGCTCCCAGCGGTAGCGGTTGAAGGCGACGGTCAGCCGCCGGCTCGCCTTCTCGTAGGCGATGTCGCCCATGCGGGCGACGGCGTCCTGCAGCGCCGCGGAGATCACGGCGAGGTCGTCGGCGTCTTCGGCCAGCAGACGCAAAGGTTGGGCGGGTGCGGGCAAGCGGTCAGTCCTCGATCGGCCCGTCGCCCTTGATGCGGCGCACATTGGCCCCGCAGGCGGAGAGTTTCTCCTCCAGCCGCTCGAAACCGCGGTCGAGATGATAGACCCGGTCGACGATGGTCTCGCCCTTGGCCGCCAGGGCGGCGATCACCAGCCCCACCGAAGCGCGCAGGTCGGTCGCCATCACCGGGGCGCCTTCGAGCTTCGGCACGCCGTGTACGGTCGCCTCGTTGCCACTGACGGAGATGTCGGCGCCGAAGCGGCGCAGCTCGGCCACATGCATGAAGCGGTTCTCGAACACCGTCTCCTTGATGACCGAATCGCCGTCGGCCATGGTCATGAGGGCCATGAACTGCGCCTGCAGGTCGGTCGCGAAGGCCGGGTAGACGTCGGTTTCGATGTTTACCGGCTGGAGGCGCGCGCCATTGCGGGCCACCACCATGCCGTCGTTGAGCTCGTTCACCGTGACGCCGGCCTTCTCAAGGGCTTCGATCAGCGGGCGGATGTGCTCAGGCCGGCCGCCGGTCAGCTTCACCTCCCCGCCGGCCATGGCCGCGGCGACGGCGTAGGTGCCCATCTCGATGCGATCGGGCACCACGCGGTGGGTGACGCCGGAAAGCTTGCTGACGCCCTCGATGACGATGGTCGGCAGGTTGGCCGCCGGGTCGCGATGGACCTTGGCGCCCATGGCGTTGAGGCATTCGGCGAGGTCGTCGAGTTCCGGTTCCTGGGCGGCGCGTTTCAGCACCGTCGTCCCCTCGGCCAGCACGGCGGCCATCATCGCATGCTCCGTGGCGCCCACTGACGAGAAGGGGAACTCGATCTCCGCCCCTTTCAGGCCGCGCGGCGCCTGGGCGTAGACATAGCCCTCGTGCAGGTCGATGCGCGCGCCCAGCGCCTCCAGCGCCATCAGGTGCAAGTCCACCGGCCTCGCGCCGATGGCGCAGCCGCCGGGCAGCGAGACCTTGGCCTGCCCCGTGCGGGCGATCAGCGGCCCCAGCACGTTGAACGAGGCGCGCATCTGGCGGACCAGGTCGTAGGGCGCGATGGTGGAGGTGACCTCGGGCGTATGCAGGGTGGTCTCCTGCCCGTCCGGCCCGTCCCGCTCCTCGATCTGCGTGCCCAGGCGCTGCATCAGCCTGCCGAGCAGGCGCGTGTCGGCCAGTCGCGGCATGTTGGTCAGGCGCACCGGCTCCTCGGTCAGCAGGCTGGCGGCCATCAGCTTGATGGCGGAATTCTTGGCGCCGCCGATGGGGATCTCCCCGTTCAGCCGCGCGCCGCCGGTGATGGCGATGCGGTCCATTCACGTCCCTCTAAGACCGGCGATACGGCCTTGAATCGCTTCTATCGGTTGCGGCGCCGCGCGCAAGGGCGCGGACCGTCACGAACGCTTGTCGTCCTTCGGCGCGGGCGCCGGCGCGGCCTTGCGGCGGCGCAGGTTGGCCCTCAGCGCCTGGGCCAGCTTGGCCTCGCGTTCGGCCTTGGGGTCGGGCGGCGGCTTGTCGGTCATCGGCTCCCGCTGCGGCAGAACCCGGCTTGTCGCCCCGGCCGGGTTGGGTTCACAGTGATCACATAAAAACAAAGTCATTGCGGAGGAACCATCATGGACGGCGCCATCGACATCCGGGCCGAAGCGCGGGCGCGGGCCTACGACATCCCGCTGAAGGACCTCGATCCCGCCCGGCCGGACCTCTTCGCCCAGGACGCCATGTGGCCCATCTTCGACCGGCTGCGGGCCGAGGACCCGGTGCACCTCACCGAGGACGGCGAGTACGGCCGCTACTGGTCGGTGACCCGCTGGGACGACATCATGGCGGTGGACACCAACCACGGCGACTATTCCTCCGCCGACGGCATCACCCTGCCCAGCAAGGAAGCCGAGGCCGAGAGCGCCAAGCGCCCCACTCGGCCGAGCTTCATCTCCATGGACCCGCCCAAGCACGACGTGCAGCGCAAGACCGTGAGCCCCGCCGTGGCGCCGGCCAACCTGGCGGTCATGGGCCCGCTGATCCGCGAACGCGCCGGCCAGATTCTCGACGGCCTGCCGATCGGCGAGGAATTCGACTGGGTGGACCTCGTCTCCAAGGAACTGACGGCGATGACGCTGGCCACGCTCTTCGAGTTTCCGCAGGAGGACCGCCGCCTCCTCACCCACTGGTCCGACATGTTCACCAACGCCCCCGGCCACGGGCCGGCGAAGAGCTGGGCGCACAAGCTGGAGGAGGCCAACGCCTGCTTTTCCCGCTTCACCGAGCTCTGGAACGAGCGGGTCAACGCCCCGCCGCAGGGCGACCTCGTCTCCATGCTGGCGCACGGCGCCGAGACGCGGGACATGGAGATGCACGAGTACCACGGGAACGTCGTGCTGCTGATCATCGGCGGCAATGACACGACGCGGAACACCATCTCCGGCTCGGTCTATGCGCTGAACAAATATCCGGACCAGTACGCCAAGCTGAAGGCGGATCCCTCGCTGATCCCCTCGATGGTCTCCGAGACCATCCGCTGGCAGACCCCCCTCGCCCACATGCGCCGCACCGCGACCCGCGACGTGGAGCTCGGCGGCAAGACCATCGGCAAGGGCGACAAGGTCGTGATGTGGTACGTCTCGGGCAACCGCGACGAGGCGGTGATCGACGATCCCAACGCCTACGTCATCGACCGCGCCCGGCCGCGCCAGCACCTGTCGTTCGGCTTCGGCATCCACCGCTGCGTCGGCAACCGGCTGGCCGAGCTGCAGCTGACCATCATTTGGGAAGAGATCATGAAGCGCTTCCCGCACATCGAACTGGTGGCCGAGCCGCTGCGCACCCACTCGGTGTTCGTGAAGGGGTATGAGACCCTGCCGGTGGTGATCCCGAGGCGGAACTGACGACCGCGCGGATAGGCCCTGCGTCCTTCGAGACGCCCGCTTCGCGGGCTCCTCAGGATGACGATGGCAGCACAAACCTGGTCATGGTGAGGAGCGGCCCCCGAGGGGCCGCGTCTCGAACCACGCACGGCCGATCACCCCGCCAGCGCCGCGTCGAT
>DASPLZ010000186.1:0-2052 GCA_035627295.1 Phenylobacterium sp.
AGCGCGGCGGTGATCGCCCGGCGCGTGCCCCGGTCCTTGCCGAGGTCCAGCACTCGCTCGATGTCCTCGCCGTAGGAACGGCAGGCCGCGACGACTGCGCTCGCCACCATCGGCGCCGTGATCGCCCGCCTCATTGCGTCACCCACCACGGCTGGCGCGGCGCGGGTGGCTCCCCAGCGCCCACGGCCAAAGCCGCCTGGGCGGCGAGCGCCAGGCGCTTCAGGTCGTCGGCCTGCCGCTGGCGCACCTGCACGCTCTTGGCGTCCCAGCCCTCGGCGAACTTCCACAGCTGACGCAGCGGCGAGGACACGCTGCGCTGACCGACCGGCAGGCTGGTGGTCCGCAGCGCCCGCTGCGCCATGCCGAGCGCTGAGCCGTCGCCGATCTCCTCAGCTGCGGCCAACGCGATCGCCGTGAACTTCCGCCAGCGCTTCATCTGCGCCTCGGTCGGCGGCGGCATCGGCGCGGGGCGGGGCTTGCGGTGCAGGACGCGGGTCACTGGACTGGCTCCGGCGAGCAGGCCCGCAGGCGAGGCGGATACCAGGTGTCCGGCGTGATCTCGCCGCCGGACCACTCGAAGGCGCGCTCCATCACCTCCTCACGAGGGATCTGGCGGCGCGGGTCGTCGAACGGCAGCTCGTAGCGGCCGACCTGGATCTTGGAGACGGCCAACCGCTCGGCGGCCTCCGCCTGGGTGATGTTGCGGTCCGTGCGCCAGCGGCGGAACTCCGGGCGCTCGACCTTCTGTTTTTGCTGGGCTTCGTCCACGTCGATGCACCGGTTGAGGCGAGTCGACGGGGGAATAGAAACTGATTTGGTTTCTATACCAACGAAAAAGTTGCTACACGCTCAAGTATGCTGTCGCTCGCCATCGCGGAGAGGCCTCGCCACGTTCCGCGGATGGCTAAACCGCCCAGTGATGATGAGGAAGCTGAGCTGCTCGGCTTGGCGCTCCGCGCGCTCCGCACCCGCGCGAAGATAAGTCAGGCGAAGGCCGGCGAGGCGTTCAGCCGCAGCCAGAACACCACCGAGCTTGGCATTACCGCGCAAGGGTGGGGACGGTACGAGGCGGGGAAAGCGCCGGGGATCTTCCGCCCCGACATCCAACGGCAGCTGGCGGAGGCCGTCGGCGCAACCCACGAGGAATTCCTCCAGGAGCGGGCGCGGCTGGCCCGCACCGGCCTGCCGCCCGGTTATGACATGCCGCTTTCGAGGGCCCCCGCCCTGTCCGCCGGGCTTCCGATCCGCCGGCGCGTACAAGCTGGGGCTTGGCGAGCCGTTGAAGACATAGACCAGGATCGACCCCGCACCTTTCCAGCCTCGCCGGAGCCCCGGTACGGCCACGCAAGACAGTGGCTATCCGAGGTCGTGGGTGACTCCATGAACTTGGCCGGCATCGCCGAAGGCGACCTGGTGCACTGTGTCGACGCCCTCGACATCGGCTATCACCCGAGAACAGGCGACATCGTCGAGGTGGAGCGCGTTCGCTTCCAGGGGCGAGAGGTCGAGGTCTCGCTGAAGCAGGTCGAGGTCACGCCTGACCGGGTTCTCCTCTGGCCAGTGTCCGACAACCCGCGCTGGAAAGCCCCGCTCGAACTCACGGAAGGGCTGGGCGAGAACGAAGAGGTTGAGGTTCAAATCCGCGGCTTGGTGCTGAACGCCATCAGACGCTTTCACATGGTGTAACTAAAAAAGTTTCATTTCGCTTGACGGACTAAAGTGATTTGGTGTTGTCTCACCAACAGCACCCCCCGGGCCTAGGCGCCTTGCCCTTTGGGCGCCGCTGAAATGGTTCGGCCGTCTTCCCCAGGCGAAAGCCTACGGCGGGGGCCCGGCGGGTGCTCCGGAGCCCTCCGCCATGCCTCCCCCCGATCCCGGCCCAATCCTGGTCCGCTGGGCGCCGCCGCGCCGGCGGTTCTTCTCCCATCCTGAAGGCCTCGGCCGAGCGCTGACGATCGTCGGCGCCCTGGCCTTCGGCCTGGGCGCCGCGGCCTACATCGGCCTCTCTCTCCTCGTGATCGCGGGGCTCTATCCGTGAGCAAGCCCCGCCCC
>DASPLZ010000187.1:0-6775 GCA_035627295.1 Phenylobacterium sp.
GAAGGAGGCCGGCAAGCGCGAGCTCGGCTTCTTCATCCAGGCGATCGCCGCAGCCGTGCTGTTGTTCGGCGCGCTCGGCCGCATCATCTGGATGATGGTCATCGTCACCGGAGCCTGATCGCCGCTTGGACTGGCCTGTCGACCCCGCGCGCTACGCCGCCTACCTGGCGGTGACGGTCGGCATGGCCTTCGCGCCCGGGCCCGCAAACCTGTTCTCCCTGGCCAACGGCGCCCAGCGGGGCCGCACCGCCGCGGTGCTGGGCACGGTGGGGATGAACCTCGGCACCCTGTGCTGGTTCGCCGCCGCCGCGCTCGGTCTCGGCGCCCTGATCGCCGCCTTTCCGCAGGTCTTCCGCGCGCTGGGCTGGATCGGCGCGGCCTATGTCGCCTGGCTCGGCCTGCAGTCCCTTTGGGCCGCCTGGAAGGGCGAGGCCAAGGTCGGCGCGGCGATCATCCGCCCCGGCCGCTCGGCCCTGCGCGACGGATTCACCGTGCAGATCACCAACCCCAAGGCGCTGCTCTTCTTCACCGCCATCATCCCACCGTTCATGGACGCCGCCCGCCCGGCGATCCCGCAGCTGGCCCTCTTCGCCGTCGGGGTGATCACCCTCGATGTCGTCGCCATGATCGCCTACGGCCTCGGCGGCGCGGCGATCACCGCGCGCATGGCCGACCCGGCCTTCCGCCGCGGCTTCTCGCTGATCGTCGGCCTGATCCTGCTCTCGGCGGCGGCGCTGATCGCGCTGAAGGCCTGAGTAGTAGCCGATTGGCGAGCAGCGAGGCCGCGCGTGGTTCGAGACGCGGCTTCGCCGCTCCTCACCATGACTAAGTGGGTGGCGCACCAACTGCGTTCGTCATCCTGAGGAGGCCGAAGGCCGTCTCGAAGGACGCAGGGCCGAACCGCGCCACTGGACGGCCCCCCGCCCCCGCGCCTAGAGGGTTTGGCATGCAGGACCGCCCCAACGCCCCGCCCGAGCTCGAGTGCTTCCCCACCGCCAAGCGGCCGCCGGAGATCGTGCCCGGCCGCCCGCAGCGCGCCTGGATGGACAAGTTCGCCGACCGCCATCCCTACCGCTGCCTGCCGCTCTCGATGGCCAACACCACCGGCTGGGAGCTGCTCTGCCCGATGGGCTTCACCGCCGAATGGAACGGCGGCAATCACCAGGACGACATCGTCCTTCGCCCCGACACCCCGCACCCGGACTTCCACGAGTTCGCCAAGTCGCACTTCAGTCACGGCGTCCTGACCTTCCATGCCGGCTATCTCTTCCGCACCCCGCCGGGCTGGTCGATGCTGGCCATGGGCGCGCCCAACCACATCAAGGACGGCATCCAGCCGCTCGCCGGCCTCGTCGAGACCGACTGGCTGCCCTTCCCCTTCACCATGAACTGGCACTTCACCCGGCCCGGCAAGGTGCGCTTCGCCAAGGGTGAGCCCTTCTGCTTCATCATGCTGATGCAGGACCGGCCGCTCGCCGAGTTCCAGCCGGTGATCCGCCAGATGAGCCGCGACCCGGACCTGCGCCACCAGTACGACACCTGGGAAAAGCACCGCACCGAGTTCAACCAGAAGATCTTCCGAGGCGACCCGGACGCCGTGCGCGAGGCCTGGCAGCGCTACTATTTCCGCGGCGAGTTCCCCGAACAGATCGCCGAGGCGCCGGGCACCCACGTCAACAAGCGCCGCCTGAAGGCTCCCCGCCTGGGGACCTGAAGACCCGCTTGCAAAGGCCCGGCTCCTCTGCCATATGCCTCCGCCTCGCGGACGGCCCACATGGCTGTCGCATCGGAGCGCGGGCGTAGCTCAGGGGTAGAGCACAACCTTGCCAAGGTTGGGGTCGGGCGTTCGAATCGCCTCGCCCGCTCCATTTTTTCTCTCTCACTTCACAGTTGTGTCAGACCGACACGGCGCCGCTTGTTGTACAGCAAACCCCATATAGATTGCCGGCCATATCAGGAGTTCCCCCATGGCCACCTTCCACACCCTGCGCGCCCGCTACGAGAACGTGCTGCGCGTCGACGCCGCCCAGATTTCCGAAACCCAGCAGACCTGGCTCACCCAACTGGCCGCCAAGGTCGACGCGGGCGAACTGAGCCTCGTCGAGGCGACGGCGGAGATCGTCGAGGCGGCCCGCGGCACCACCTCGGTCGCCAACCTCGCCTACCAGTTCTTCACCGACGCCGTGCCGCGCGAGGCCGGGCTGGACTTCCTGGTGAGCCCGACGGGGCCGAACCCCAACAACCTGAACTCGGCCTACTACCAGTTCTTCAGCACCGAGAACCGCTACATCAACTTCGCCGTCAACCTGGGCAAGGTCGGCGAAGGCCGGACCGGCTTCGAGGCGGACTACGGCGGCCTGACGCTCCGGGAAGCCGCCCGCGAAGCCTATGAAACCATCTTCGGCGGCGCACCCTCGGAGGCCTTCCTCACCCTCCTGCTGGACGCCGATGTCGGCGGCGGCCTGACCCGCAAGGACTATTTCGCCGTCTACGGCGGCGACGGCCTGGCGGGCCTCGGCACCAAGGCGGCGATGGTCGGCTGGCTGCTCACCGAGGCGGCCAAGGCCGACGTCGGGATCTACGCCCGTTCCTCAAACGCCTATCTCGCCGATCTGGCCGACGGGGCGCAGTTCTTGGTCGACATGGTCGGCGTCTACGCCCAACCGGACTGGGCGCACCAGCCCGCCGGCTAAGTGAGGCGCGGCATCCCGCCGCTCGCGCCAAGCGGCTCTTTTCGCTATCTTAATCCTGGGGGCGTCAGTTGAGTTTGTTGGAAGACGCATGCCGAACTCCGCCATCCTGACCGCCCGTCCTTTCGCCGGAACAGCGGCCCACGCGGCCGGCCCCGAGGCGGCCTACGGCTGCGGCTGCGCGGCCTGCCAGGGCCTGTCGATCGGCGAGCCGCAGGCGATCATCCCGGACGCCGGCGCCGGCGGGACCGCCGCGAACGGCAAGCCGATCTGGTCGCTGAGTCAGGTCACGACCCAGCTGCTCCGCTGGCAGGAAGCCTGGCCGACGGGCGCCTCGATCGAATACTCCTTCCTGACGGCCATGCCGCCGCTCAGCGACGACGACTATGAGTTCGTCCCCCTCTCGGCGACCGAACAGGCCTTCACCCGCGCCGCCTTCGCGCTGATCGCCGACATCGTGCCCCTGACCTTCGTCGAGACGCCCTGGGACCGGGCGTCCTTCATGGACAGCGAGAGCATCGTCTTCGGCAAGTTTTCGGACGCCGAGGATTTCGAGTGGGGCCACGCCAGCAACGGGACGTTCTTCCTTCCGGGGCGCGATGAGATCGCCAACTCGGAAATCTGGCTGAGCACCGACGCCGTCGCCGTGCGCCAATGGATCTACGGCGGATACAACTTCAAGGCCCTGGTCCACGAGATCCTGCACGCCCTCGGCCTGCCGCACCCGGGCGCCTATAACGCCAACGGCGACCCGATCACCTACGAGCAACACGCCCAGTTCTTCCAGGACAGCGCGCAGTTCACGGTGATGTCCTACTTCGACGCCTCCGAGACCGGCGCCGACTACGAATGGTCGCTGGCTGATGTCCAGAGCGGACTAATCGGTCATTGGCACGCCACGCTCTCGTTGTTCGAGGGGGGAAGACCAACAGCATTGTTCTCGCCGGCTACGCCGATGGTCCACGACGTCGCCGCGCTGCAGGCCCTCTACGGCGCCAACCTGAACACGCGCGCCGGCGACACGACCTACGGCTACAATTCCACCGCCGGCCGGCCCTCCTACGACTTCACCGTCGCCAACGCGCCGATCTTCACGATCTGGGACGGCGGCGGGATCGATACGCTCGACCTCTCCCTCTCGGGCGCGGCGGCGCGGGTCGACCTGAACGAAGGCGCCTATAGCGACGCCCTGGCGATGACCGGCAACATCGCCATCGCCTATGGCGCCAGGATCGAGAACGCCAAGGGCGGCTCGGGCGCCGACAGCCTCACCGGCAACGCCCTGGTCAACCGCCTGGAGGGCGGCGCAGGCGACGACCGGTTCTTCGGTCGCGGCGGCGACGACGTGCTGGTCGGCGGCGAGGGGCGCGACGTGGCCGTCTACGACACCGCCCTTCCCAGCCAGTTCAGCTGGTCTTCCAACCTCGACGGCAGCTGGACGGTGCGGGACCTGCGGACGGGATCGCCGGAGGGAACCGACAAGCTCATCGGGATCGAGGTCCTGCAGTTCCAGGGTTCGGAAATCCTGCTGACCTCCAGCACCCCCGCCGACGTGCTCAAGCAGGCCTTCATCAACGTGCTGCGCCACGATCCGATGATCCCGGCGACCGCCGATTTCTACAACGGCCTGACGCAGCAGATGGCCGGCGGCGCGCTCAGCCTCGCCAGCGCCTACGCCCAGCTCGTCGACCGCGCTGACAACACCACCTCGGTGGCCAGCCTCAGCTACCAGTTCTTCGTCGGCCATGCGCCATCGAGCGGCGGCTTCGACTTCCTGGTCAGCCCGACGGGGCCGAACCTGAACAACCTCAATGCGGCCTACTACCAGTCGTTCAGCATCGAGAACCGCTTCATCAATTTCGCGGTCAACCTGGGCGTCGTCGGCGAGGGGCGGGCGGCCTTCCAGGCCGAGTACGGCGCCAAGACGCTCTTCGAGGCGACCCGCAGCGCCTATGCCGAGATCTTCGGCTCTGCGCCCACCGATGCGAAGGTCAGCGAGCTCTTGAACGCCACCGTGGTCTCCAACGGCCAGACCATGACCCGCAAGGACTACATGGCCTACTACGGCGGAGACGGACTGGAAGGACTGGGCACCAAGGCCGCCGTGGTCGGCTGGCTGCTGGCGGTGGCGGCGATCGAGGACGTGGGCGTCTACGCCCTCTCCAACGAGGCCTATCTCACCGACCTTGCGGACGGCGCCGGGTTCTCGGTGGACCTGGTGGGCGTCTACGGCCGGCCGGAGTTCGCCTACCCCAGCTAGGGCCTATTCCGCAGCCTGGGCGACCGCCGCCTCCTCGGCGGCGGGGATCTCTTCGAGGTAGCGCGCCAGGGCCACCGCGCGGCCCGCGAGGGACACCACCGGCGCCGGGGCGTCGGCCGGCTCGTCGGCGACCATCTCGATCAGGTCCTTGGCGATGGCCAAAAGCTGCGGCGCCGAGGCGATGAGACGGGCCTGATACTCCACCTTGCGCGGGTCGCGGTCATACTCGGCGCCGGGCACCCGCCAGCCGCCCCAGTCGGTCTCGTCGGTCACCACCACCGGATAGGTGCCCGGATAGGGGTGGTGGGTGCAGTCGGACGGCTCCTGCCACTTGTTGCGGGCGCGCAGCAGCCGCCAGCGGCCGCCGGCCAATCCATCCCCGGGCCGGTCTTCGGCCTTAAGCTCCTGGGCCAGGAATCCGCGGCCGAGGCCGACGTCATAGGTGATGCGCACGGGCTCGGCGAAACCGTCCGCCCAGATCGGCACGATGCGCTCGATCACCGCCCAGGCGCCGACGCTCTCGACCCAGACCTTCTGATTGCGCTGGAAGACCGCCTTGGCCATGCCCGTCCCTTCGATGACGAAGCAAAGAAACCCAAAATCATTGACGCCAAGTCAATCTTTCCCCGCCGCGTCAGGCGGTTATGGTGCCGCCCGAGAGCCCTCCGAAGGGCCGGGAGGACGCCGATGAACTTCGACTATTCCGACGACCAGAAGTTCCTGAAGGACGAGGCGAGGAAGTTCCTGGCCGCCAACTGCACCATGCAGACGGTGCGCGGCGTGCTCGACAATGCGGATCGCTCCTACGACGAGGCGCTGTGGAAGAAGGTGGCCGAGCAGGGCTGGCTCGGCGCGGCCATCCCCGAGGCGCACGGCGGCCTGGGCCTGGGCCACATCGAGCTCTGCGCCATCGCCGAGGAGCTCGGCCGCGTCGCCGCGCCGATCCCCTTCGCCTCGACGGTCTACTTCCTGGCCGAGGCGGTGATGGCCGCCGGCACGGACGCACAGAAGGCCGACCTGCTGCCGAAGATCGCCGCCGGCGAGGTGATCGGCTGCGTGGCCTCCTCCGAAGGACCCGGCGTGGTCAGCGCAACGACCCTCAAGGCCAAGGTCGAGGGCGGCAAGCTGACCGGCGAGAAGATCCCGGTGACCGACGGCGACATCGCCGACGTCGCCCTGGTGCTGGCCAAGGAGGGCGGCCAGACCGGCCTCTATCTCGTCGACCTCTCCTCCGGCGTCGAGCGCGAGACGCTGCAGACCCTGGACCCCACCCGCAGCGTGGCCAAGCTGACTTTCAAGGGCGCGGCGGCCCAGCGGCTGAACGACGGCGGCGATGGCCTGGCCCTGCTGGAGCACATCACCGATCGCGCGGCCGTGCTGCTCGCCTTCGAACAGGTGGGCGGCGCCGACCGCTGCCTGGAGATGGCCAAGGCCTACGCCCTGGAGCGCTACGCCTTCGGCCGGGTGATCGCCTCCTACCAGGCGATCAAGCACAAGCTGGCCGACATGTACGTGAAGAACGAGCTGGCCCGCTCCAACGCCTACTACGGCGCCTGGGCGCTGAACACCGACGCGGCTGAGCTGCCGATCGCCGCCAGCGCCGCGCGGATCGCTGGCTGCGAGGCCCTGTGGTTCGCCGCCAAGGAGAACATCCAGACCCACGGCGGCATCGGCTTCACCTGGGAGGTGGACGCCCACCTCTACTACCGCCGCTCGCGCCAGCTCAGCCTCGTGGCCGGCGCGCCGCGGGTCTGGAAGGAACGCCTGGTCAGCCACCTCGAACGCCGTAACGCGGCCTAGGGAGCACGCAACATGGACTTCAACG
>DASPLZ010000188.1:0-2289 GCA_035627295.1 Phenylobacterium sp.
CCACGCCTGCGCCGTCCCCGGCCTCGCCAACCTCCACAGCCACGCCTTCCAGCGCGCCATGGCGGGCCTGACCGAGACCCGCGGTCCAGCGGCCGACAACTTCTGGACCTGGCGCGAGTGGATGTACCGGTTCCTCGATCGGCTGAGGCCCCAGGACGTCCGCGCCATCGCCGCCCAGGCCTATGTCGAGATGCTCCAGAGCGGCTTCACCCGTGTGGGCGAGTTCCACTACCTGCATCACCAGGCCGACGGCTCGGCCTACGACGACATCGGCGAGATGGCCGCGGCGGTGGCCGGAGCGGCGGCGGAAACGGGGATCGGCCTGACCCTGCTGCCGGTGTTCTATGCCCACTCCGGGTTCGGCGGCGCGGCGCCAGCGGCCGGGCAAAGGCGGTTCATCTGCGACCTCGACGGCTTCGCGCGGCTGCTGGAAGCCTGCGAGCGGCTCGCGGGCCGGTCGCCGCACGGCCGCGTCGGGGTCGCGCCGCACAGCCTGCGGGCCGTGACGCCGGACGAGCTCGCCGCCGTCGCGCGCCTGGCCGGCGGCCGGCCGCTGCATATCCACGCGGCCGAGCAGGTGAAGGAGGTCGAGGACTGCCTCGCCTGGTCCGGCGCCCGTCCAGTGGAGTGGCTGCTGCAGAACGCCGACCCGGGCGACAGCTGGTGCCTGATCCACGCCACTCACCTGACGCCGGCCGAGACCGAGGAGTTGGCGCGCTCGGGCGCGGTCGCGGGGCTTTGCCCGATCACCGAGGCCAACCTCGGCGACGGCGTCTTCCCGGCCCAGGCGTTCCTGGCCGCCGGCGGTTCCTTCGGCGTCGGCACGGACTCCAACGTCCACATCGACGCGGCCCAGGAACTGCGCGCCCTGGAATACGCCCAGCGCCTCAGCCTGCGCGCCCGCAACGCCCTCGCCGGGGGCGAAGGGAGCTCGACCGGGGCCGGCCTGTTCGCCCGCGCTCTCGCCGGCGGCGCCCAGGCCCTGGCCGACCCTGCCGGCGCCATCGCCGAAGGCCGGCCCGCCGATCTGGTCAGCCTCGATCTGGATCACCCAAGCCTGGCGGAGCGCAGCGGCGACGCCGTGCTGGACGGCTGGATCTTCGCCGCGGGCGCCCAGGCGGTGGACTGCGTCTGGCGGGCCGGTCTCAAGCTCGTGAACGGCGGGCGGCACGTCGCGGCGGCGCCGGTCCTGGCGGCCTACAGGAAGACGCTGCGTGCGCTTGTGTCCTGAGCCGCCGGCTCGCCGCCCTGCGCTGCCCAGCCTTCGCACTGCTTCGAGCGGGCGTTCGCATGAAGGCTGAACCAGCGTACTTTCGGCGAGCTGTCATCGCGGGCTTGCATGGGCGGCCATGCAAATTCGCAATGCCCTCCTCGTGGTCCAGCTGATAGGTCCCTCGCCATGCGTGACATCGATCTCTTCCTTTCCGGCGGCGCCTTCCGCGGCGCGTCCGGCCGCTATGGCGAGGTGTTCAACCCCAACACCGGCGAGGTTCAGGCCCGGGTGCAGCTGGCCACCGCCGGCGAGGTGGACCAGGCGGTGCAGGCCGCGCTGGCGGCCTTCCCCGGCTGGGCGGGCACGAACCCGCAGCGGCGTGCGCGGGTGATGTTCGAGTTCAAGCGGCTGGTGGAAGCGCGGATGGACGAACTGGCCGAGCTGCTTTCCTCCGAGCACGGCAAGGTGATCGCCGACTCCAAGGGCGACATCCAGCGGGGCCTCGAGGTGATCGAGTTCGCCTGCGGCATCCCGCACGCCCTGAAAGGCGAATACACCGAGGGCGCCGGGCCCGGCATCGATGTCTATTCCATGCGCCAACCGCTGGGCGTGGTGGCGGGGATCACCCCGTTCAATTTCCCGGCGATGATCCCGATGTGGATGTTCGGGGTGGCCATCGCGGTGGGCAACACCTTCATCCTGAAGCCGTCGGAGAAGGATCCGAGCGTCCCGGTGCGGCTGGGCGAGCTGATGATGGAGGCCGGCGCGCCGGCGGGCGTGCTCAACGTGGTCCATGGCGACAAGCAAGCGGTCGACGCCATCCTCGACCACCCGGAGATCCGGGCGGTGAGCTTCGTCGGCTCGTCCGACATCGCCCACTACGTCTATGCCCGCGGCACGGCGGCCGGCAAGCGGGTGCAGGCCATGGGCGGGGCCAAGAACCACGGCATCGTGCTGCCGGACGCCGACCTCGACCAGACGGTGAAGGACCTGGTGGGCGCGGCCTACGGCTCGGCCGGCGAGCGCTGCATGGCGCTGCCCGTGGTCGTGCCGGTGGGCGAGAAGACGGCCGGCGA
>DASPLZ010000189.1:0-3238 GCA_035627295.1 Phenylobacterium sp.
AGCAGGCCGCCCAGCATGGCGCCGGCCAGCGCCCGGGCGTATCGGCCGCCCACGGCCTTGGCCGCGAAGGCCTCCAGCGCGCCGTCCAGTGCAGCCCTGGCGTCCTTGGCCGCCGGCCCCGCGAACTCGGCCCAGTCCATCCAGGCGTCGAGCCGGGCCTGCGGCCAGTGGGCGGGCGCCAGCACCTCGCGCAGGGCGCCGCCGTGCTCGACCTCCCGGCGTTCGAGCGCCGGCCCGGGGCGCGAAGATGAGTCGGCGGACGTGGTCATGGGCCCTCCCAGGCGAAGGCTAGGAGGCGCGGTCGCAGGGTGCAATACAGGTAGTGTAGGGTGCGACCCTTCTCCACAACATCTTGCGTCGGCGCGCCGCTGGACGCTGGCCGCCCCGGCGGCTATGGTCCGCGCCGTCCGGACCGGCTTTTCCCGAAAGTACAGGCGTGCTGAAAGCGATCTTCACCTGGTGGAACGGCGCCTCGCTGGGCGCGCGTTTCCATATCGGCCGCAGAGGCGTGAAGGTGGGCGAGGACGCCTACGGCAACCGCTATTTCGAGGCGCGGGACAACTCCGACAGCTACGACGGCCGCAAGCGCCGCTGGGTGATCTACAACGGCTACGCCGACGCCTCGAAGGTGCCGCCGGAGTGGTTCGGCTGGCTGCACTACACCTTCGACGAGCCGCCGACCGTCGCTCCGCTGCCCCGCAAGCCCTGGGAACTGGAGCACCAGCCGAACCTCACCGGCACGGTCTACGCCAAGCGCCCGGCCGGCTCGCTCGACCGTTCCGGCGAGCGCCAGCGGGCGACCGGCGACTACGAGGCCTGGACCCCCTGAACGGCATGCGGTGGGTGAGGGGTCTTGGCGTGCTGACGGCGGGGGCGGCCCTGGCGTGCGGCGTGGTCATGGCCCAGCCCGCCCCGCCGCCGTCCAGCAACGCCCAGCCGTCGCCGCCGCTGGAGGCGGGCGCGCCGGTCGAGGCGCCGCCTGTGGAAGCGCCTCCCTTGGTCGAGGCGCCGCCGATCGACGTCCCGGAGCTCGAGCCGGCCGCCAAGCTGCCGGAGGCGAAGAAGGAGCCGCCCAAGCCCGTGCCGCCGCCGCCGCCGATGAAGCGTGTGCGCGCCCCGGCCGCCGTGCTGCAGGCGATCGACAAGGTGACGGCCCGCTCCATCCGCTTCGTGGCGCCGGTGGGCAAGCCGGTGCGCTACCAGAACCTGATCTTCACCGTCCGCGCCTGCGAGATGTCGGCGCCGGACGAGCCGCGCGACGGGGCGTTCGCCTATCTGGTAATCGACTCCCAGCCGCGGCAGGCCGGCCGGCAGGGGCGGCAGGTGTTCCGTGGCTGGATGTTCTCCAATTCGCCGGGCCTGAACCCGCTGGAGCACCCGGTCTATGACGCCTGGCTGGTCAGCTGCAGCGCCGCGCCGCCGGCGGTTCCGGCCGGCAAGAGCTGAAAGTCGGCCGACGCGGCGAGGGCCGCGCCGAGCTGGCGGTGATAGATCTCCCGGGCGATCTCGATCAGGCCGAACTGCTTCAGGTGCTCGTTGGTGAACTGGGCGTCGAGCAGCCGGTAGCCGCCGAACCTCAGCCGCGCGACCAGGTGGACCAGCGCCACCTTCGACGCGTCCCGCGCGCGGCTGAACATGCTCTCGCCGAAGAAGGCCCCGCCCAGCGAGACGCCGTAAAGCCCGCCGACCAGCTCATCGCCCAGCCAGCATTCGACGCTGTGGGCGCAGCCGAGGTCGAAGAGCTCGCAGTAGAGGCCCTCGATGCCGGCGTTGATCCAGGTCTCGGGCCGGCGCGAGGTGGCCTCCGCGCAGGCGGCGACCACGCCGCGGAAGTCGCTGTCGGTGCGGATGACATAGGGGTCGGCGCGCACCGTGCGGGCCAGGCGCCTGGGCGTGCGGAAGCCGTCCAGCGGGATGACGCCGCGCCGCTCGGGATCGACCAGGAAGACGCGCTCGTCGTCCCGCGCGTCCGCCATCGGGAAGACGCCGCGCTCGTAGGCCGCGATCAGGTCGTGGACGTCAAAGCCCCGCATCGAGCGGCGCCTGCGCCGCCATCCAGCGTTCCAGCCAGTGGATGTTGTAGTCGCCCGCAAGGATGTCCGGCTGCTGCAGGAGCTCCTGGAACAACGGGATGGTCGTGTCGATGCCGCCGACCACCATCTCGTTCAGGCAGCGGTTGACGCGGGCGATGCACTCGGCCCGGTCGCGTCCGTGGACGATCAGCTTGCCGGCCAGGCTGTCGTAGTCCGGCGGGATCGCATAGCCGGCGTAGAGGGCGCTATCGAGCCTGACGCCCAGGCCGCCCGGCGCATGGAAGTCGGTGATCACGCCGGGCGAGGGCGCGAAGGTGCGCGGGTTCTCGGCGTTGATGCGGCACTCGATGGCGTGGCCTTCGAACACCACATCCTTCTGGCTGAAGGAGAGCGGCAGGCCGGCGGCGATGCGGATCTGCTCGCGCACCAGGTCGATGCCGGTGATCGCCTCGGTGACCGGATGCTCCACCTGCAGGCGGGTGTTCATCTCGATGAAGAAGAACTCGCCGTTCTCGTAGAGGAATTCGATGGTGCCGACGCCGAGGTAGCCGATCTTGCGGATCGCCTCGACGACGATGTCGCCGATCTTGGCGCGGGCGGCGGCGTCGAGGGCCGGGGAGGGGGCCTCCTCCAGCACCTTCTGGTGGCGCCGCTGCAGGGAGCAGTCGCGCTCGCCCAGGTGCACGACGTTGCCGTGGCTGTCGGCCACCACCTGCAGCTCGATGTGCCGGGGCGTCTGGAGGTAGCGCTCCATGTAGACCGCGTCGTCACCGAACGCGACGCGCGCTTCGGCCTGCGCCGTGGCGACCGCCTCGGCGAGGCTCTCGCGGTCCTTGGCCACCTTCATGCCGCGCCCGCCGCCGCCGGCCGCGGCCTTGATCAGGACGGGGAAGCCGATCTTCTTGGCGGCGGCGAGGGCCTCCTCCTCGGTGGTGACCGCGCCGTCCGAGCCGGGGACCACCGGGATGCCGGCTTCGCGCACCGCCTGCTTGGCGGTGATCTTGTCGCCCATCATCTTGATGTGCTCGGGCTTGGGCCCGATGAAGGTGAAGCCGTGCGCGCCGACGATCTCAGCGAAGCGGGCGTTTTCCGAAAGGAATCCGTAGCCTGGATGGATCGCCTGAGCCCCGGTGATCTCCGCCGCGGCGATGATCGCAGGGATGTTCAGGTAGCTCTTGGCGGCCGGCGGCGGCCCGATGCAGACG
>DASPLZ010000190.1:0-4010 GCA_035627295.1 Phenylobacterium sp.
AGCCGCCACGCCCCCCGCCGGCGCCCAGGTCGGGCAGGACCTGAACATCTGGTCGGTGCGCACCCAGTACGCCTTCTAACCTCCGGCGCGCCACGCCGCGGGCCCGGAACCTTGTCTGTCGGATGCTGTTTTTTCTTCGGAATTGTCGGCCCGCCGACGTCTTGAGGATGCTGCGATTAGCGACCCGGGGACCGCGCCATACCCACGCCGCGACCTTGAGGGCGGACCGGAGTCGGAGTCCGTCGCCCTCATGCGAAGCCAGGCCGAGGTCCGCGCCCTGCTTCATGAGGTCGACCACCGGGTGAAGAACAATCTGCAGCTGATCAGCTCGCTGATCCTGCTGCAGGCCAGGCGCGCGCAGGACCCTAGCGCCCGGGACGCGCTCCGCAGCGTGCTGGAACGGGTGAACGCCATCTCGGTGGTGCACCGCCGGCTCTTCCAGGCCGAGGACATGGAGCGGTTCGACCTGGCCCAGTTCGTCCGCGACCTGGTGGCCGATGTCACCGCCACCGGCCCGGACACCATCGACCTGCGGCTGGACGTGCGCCGGATCGACATCCAGGCGGCCCAGGCCGCGCCCGTGGCGCTGGTGGTGAACGAACTGCTCAGCAACGCGCTTCGCCATGCCTACCCTGATCGTCGCGGCGTCGTCGAGATCGTCGTCCGCCGGATCGAAGGGGCCCCGGTGATCATCGTCTGCGACCGCGGCGTCGGCCTGCCGGACCCCACATCGCCCCCTCGCGGCTTCGGCCTGACCCTGGCGGACCTGTTGTGCAGACAGCTCAACGCCGAATGTTCGTTCACCGACTTGGAACCAGGCGTGCGCGCGACGGTTAGATTGCCCGTCGAACCGCAAATGGCCGCATGACCCAAGATCCGCTGAATGTCCTGATCGTCGAGGACGAGGTGCTCCTCGCGGCGGAACTCGGCTATCTGGTCGAGGAGGTCGGCTACCGCGACGTGGGCCACGCCATGACCTCCGGCGAGGCCGCCGAACTCGCCCGAGCCTTCCAGCCGGACCTGGCGCTGGTCGATGTCCACCTCAGCGATGGCCCGACGGGCATCGATGTGGCGCGGCTGATCGCCGAGGACTGCGGTGGCGTGGCGCTTTTCATGACCGCCAACGTCAAGCGCCTGCCAGAAGACTTCGCGGGCGCCTGCGGAGTGATCGGCAAGCCCTATTCGGAATATGCGGTGAAGACCGCCCTGACCTATCTCGGCCACTGCCTGCGCGAGGGCCAGGCGCCAGGCCTGCCGCCCCCCGGCCTTCATCTGGCGCCCGCCTGGGCGGACCGCTGGGGCCTGGCGGACATCAAGAAGGCCAGCTGAGCTTGCCGCTTTCCCTGGTCGACGCCGTCGGCACCGCCGCGGCGCTCTGCTCGATGGCCAGCTTCACCCCGCAGCTGGTGAAGATCTGGCGCGAACGCGACGCCTCGTCGGTCTCGCTGCGGATGTATGTGGTCACCGTCACCGGATTTTCGCTCTGGGTCGCCTACGGGGTGCTCAGCGGGAGCTGGCCCATCATCGTCGCCAACTCGGTGTGCCTCGTGCTCTCGGCGGCCATCCTGACGCTCAAATGGCGCTTCGAGCGGGGCGAAAAGGTTGGCGCGGCTTAACCAAGCTTCCTAACGCGGCCGCAAGCGGCGGCGGCGCAGGGTGGCGCCATGACGCCGCCCGCCCGCCTGCGCCTGCTCGGCGCCGAGGTCGACCTGATCACACCCGCCGACATGCTGGCGACGGTGGAGCGCTGGGTGGCGGCCGGCCAGCGGGGCGTGGTGGCCAACCACAACCTGCACAGCCTGCATTTCCACGGCCGCTCGAAGAAGATGCGCGCCTTCTTCGAAGCCGCCGACCTGATCCAGATCGATTCCATGCCGATGATCGCCTGGGGCCGTCTCGTGGGCCTGCCGCTGAGGCGTCAGCATCGCTCGACCTATCTGGACTGGCGCGAGGACTTCTGGAGCCTGGCCGACGCCTGCGGCTGGCGGGTGTTCTACCTCGGCGGCGCGCCTGGCGTGGCGGAGGAAGCCTGCCGGCGGCTCTCCCGCCGCTGGCCCGGCGTCAGCTTCGGCGCCCGCGACGGCTACTTCAAGCCCAACGAGGACGCGGCGGTGGTAGATCAGATCAACGCCTTCGCCCCCGATATCGTCTTCGTCGGCATGGGGATGCCGCGCCAGGAGACCTGGATCCTCAAGCACCACGAAGCCATTCGCCGCGGGGTCCTGTTCAATGTGGGCGCGGCCTTCGACTACGAGGCCGGCGCGCAGACCGCCGCGCCACGCTGGGCCGGCCGGATTGGCCTGGAATGGCTGTTCCGGCTGCTCACCCAGCCGCAGCGCCTCGCCTACCGCTACCTGATCGAACCCTGGTCGCTGCTGCCGGCGGCGGTGGGCGACGTGCAGGCCGCGCTCCGCGGCGATCCGCGCATCGTGCGCCCGGCCTGATCGTCCGCATCCGCTCGCCACCGGACGCCCCGAGGCGCTGGATGCTGACCTCGAAAGAAGGACGGCCCGCTCGGCGCGCGCCGAACGGGCCGTTGGGCCAGATCCTGTCAAACCGTCCTGACCTGGATCCTCACGTGCCGCAGCCCCTGCGCCTCGGCCTGCTGCCCCAGGTTCAGCGCCGGTCCGAAGGGCCGGCCGCCGGACGCGCGCCGGCTGTCCAGAGATTGGCTGAGCGTCAGGCAACAGGTCGGCTCGAGCGCCAGGAGGTCGTCGTTGGCCCGGAACGGCGCCGCCTTGCCATGACGGTTGAAGTCGGCCCTGGCGAGGACGAGCGTCACCCCCTTCTGGCTGGCCCAGCGAATCGCCAGCTTCTCCGCCCCCTTGGCGCCGGTGGTGGCCAGCACCATCCCCGGCCACTGCGCCTTGGCCCAGTTGAGGGCGTCGAAGATGCGGTTCGCATCCGCCGCCGTGTCGGCCGTCGGCGCGGCGCGGAACGCCACGACCGGGCCGCCGGGCGCCTGCTCGGCCTGGCGCCGGGTCTCCATCCCTCGCAGCGCCTGCTTGGCCTCCAGCTGCGCGGCGGTCAGGTGTGCGCCCCGCCGGCTGCCCCGCCAGGCCGTCCAGACCTCGCCAGTCTGGGTCGTGTAGAGCTCGGAGGCCGCGTCCCGGATCAGCTCGGCCGCCGTCTGGGCGACATCGGCCGAACGCGCCTTCGGCGTCGCGTCCTGCAGCTCGCTGTCGGCCAGCTCGGACCCATCGAAATCCCGTTCCAGGCTCCGCATCCGATCGCGCGCCCGGTCGGCCTCCCGCTCGATCCGGCCCGCCGCTGAATGGAAGGCGCCGATCAAGCTCTCGGCCAGGATCTCCTGGACATCCTCTAGCGCCGTGTCGCCGACGACATCCAAGAGTTCGGCCATGATCGCCTGACCTAGCTGCGTCAAAGCCTCTTGCGTCGGATGCGGACGGGCGTCCTCGAGGCGGGCGGCCAGGACGTCGAAGGCGGTGTCGCTCGAGGCGAAGGCATGAAGGGAGAAGGTCATGGGAAGGCTCCTTGGAGTGAGGACGCCGTGCGCCCTATCGCGCAACGACCCTTTCCCCGCCCACGTCGGGCCCCGGGATGTCACCGCAGGGCCGCCGAAGGCGGCGCGGAGGGGAACGGCCGCCAGGCCGTTGACATCCAGGGTGACGTGTCACGATCGAAGGGCGTTGTGTGGGGGCATTGCGCCCGCCGCAGGCGGGCGCGCCGTCCGGCGCACCCCTTGCGCCGGGCCTGCTTCGCCGCCTCCACGCCGGGCCCGGAGCTCGCGCCGATGCTGGGATCGATCAGCTCAGCTCAACTCAGCTCAGCTCACTGGCGCTTGGTCCGTTCAAAGGCTGCAGTCCATGCAGGTGATCGCAGGCGCGCTGCGCCTGGGCGGCGGCGGTGAAGATGAACCGGGCGTCGCGCTTCAGCACCTGCAGCCAGTGCGCCAGATAGCTAGCGTGGTCGGCTCTCGGCGTCAGCTCCACGCCAAGGTCGGCGCAGAGAAACGCCGCGCCCAGTTCGGCGACCAGTTCTTCGCGCGC
>DASPLZ010000191.1:0-3186 GCA_035627295.1 Phenylobacterium sp.
GTTTCAGGTCGATCACGTAGCGATAGTGGGTCACCCCGTCGGCCGGGGGCAGCAGGAAGCGGCCCTTCACCTCGGCGTCGGCGGCGAGGTCGAGCTTCAGCCGGGTCCCGCCGCCGGCCTCGTCCAGGCTCCAGCCGCGCACCAGGCCCCGGCCGCCGCCGGAGCGCTCGGAGCCAGGCTTGACGCCGGCCAGGGTGATCGCCACCTGACGGGTGTCCGACGAGGCCAGCCTGCCGCTGGTCGAGCGGTCGAGATCGACCACCACGCGGGTTTCCGAAGCGTCTCCGCCCAGCCGGACCTGACGCACGCCCGGCGAGCCCTCGGCCTGCGAGGCGGCCACGACGGCGAGCGCGCCGGCCGCCGCGACGGTGAACACCGCCGCCGCCCGCACCAAAGGTTTCGAGAAGACGCGGCCGATACGCGCGCGCATGCTTCGCCCCAGCACCCGAATTTCTGCAATCTTAAGTCACAGTAGCCGCAAATAGGGTAGCCAAAGGGTTAAGCCCGCGGCCCAGCAAACCCCATACGCTTTCTTTTTCCACGCCAGTGTTGCAATGTCCCCGCGCGCGACGACGCACCCTGTTCTCGGGGCGCACCTCCGCGCGAAGAAACCCCGCACCGATCTCGCGCCCTGCGCGGTAAGGCGCACCATCCGCATCCACGCGCATCCGTGCGCGATTGGGACCACATCCATGGGCAGCGCCGTTACGGCCGACAACCGCCTCCAACCCGCCCGCGCCACCGGCGCGATGATCGGGTCCGCGCGCGCCCTCCTGAACAATCGGCAGCGCCCGGCCCTCGGCCACGCGGCGCGCCGCGGAGACTTAGATGACCAAACAAATGTTGATCGACGCTGCGCACGCGGAAGAAACCCGCGTCGTGGTGCTCGACGGAAACCGGATTGAAGAGTTCGATTTCGAAACCCAGAACCGCCGCCAGCTTCGCGGCAATATCTATCTCGCGAAAGTCACCCGCGTAGAGCCGTCGCTGCAGGCGGCCTTCATCGAATACGGCGGCAACCGCCACGGGTTCCTCGCCTTCAACGAGATCCACCCGGACTACTACCAGATCCCGGTCGCCGACCGCGAAGCGCTGATGCGCGAGGTCGAGGCGGAAGAGGACGAGGGCCACCCCGCCCCCGCCAAGGCCGCCCTCCTCGACGAGGACGGCGAGCCGATCGTCTCCGAGGCGGCCGATGACGACGACGATGACCTGGAAGAGGAAGTCGAGCGCCGCCGCCGGCGCCTGATGCGCCGCTACAAGATCCAGGAAGTGATCCGCCGCCGCCAGATCATGCTGGTGCAGGTCGTCAAGGAAGAGCGCGGCAACAAGGGCGCGGCCCTGACCACCTACCTGTCGCTCGCCGGCCGCTACGGCGTGCTGATGCCGAACACGGCGCGCGGGGGCGGCATCAGCCGCAAGATCACCGCCGCCACAGACAGGAAGCGCTTGAAGAGCGTCGTCTCCAGCCTCGACGTGCCGCAGGGCATGGGCCTGATCGTCCGCACCGCCGGCGCCAAGCGCACCAAGGCCGAGCTGAAGCGCGACTACGACTACCTGATGCGGCTCTGGGAGAACATCCGCGACACCACCCTGAAGTCGGTGGCCCCGGCGCTGATCTACGAGGAGGAAGACCTCGTCAAACGCGCCATCCGCGACCTCTACGACAAGGACATCGATAGCGTCTGGGTCGAGGGCGAAGGCGGCTTCCGCGAGGCGCGCGACTTCATGCGCATGCTGATGCCCAGCCAGGCCAAGAAGGTTCAGGCCTACCAGGAGCCCGTGCCGCTCTATGTTCGCCACGGGGTCGAGGACAAGCTTTCGCAGATCTACACCCCGGTCGTGCCGCTGCGCTCGGGCGGCTACCTGGTGATCAACCAGACCGAGGCCCTGGTCGCCATCGACGTGAACTCCGGCCGCGCGACCCGCGAGCGGAACATCGAGGCCACCGCCCTCAAGACCAACATGGAGGCGGCCGAGGAAGCCGCCAGGCAATTGCGCCTGCGCGACCTCGCCGGCCTGATCGTCATCGACTTCATCGACATGGAGGAGTCGAAGAACAACCGCGCCGTCGAAAAGAAGATGGCCGACTGCCTGAAGGACGACCGGGCCCGCGTGCAGATGGGCAAGATCTCCGGCTTCGGCCTGATGGAGATCAGCCGCCAGCGCCGCCGCACCGGCGTGCTGGAAGGCACCACCCACGTCTGCGAGCACTGCCAGGGCCTGGGCCGCGTCCGCTCCGTCGAGAGCGCCGCCCTGGGCGCCTTGCGCGGCCTGGAGCTGGAGGCCCTGAAGGGCGGCGGCGAGGCCACGCTGAAGGTCCCGGCCGCCGTCGGCCTCTACATCCTCAACGAGAAGCGCGCCCACCTGGCGCGGCTGCAGGACAGCCTGCGGCTCTACGTCACCGTGGTGCTGGACGACGCCCTCGCCCACGCCGACCACGAGATCGAGCGCACCTCCGAACAGCCCCGCGCCGTGCAGATCGCCACCGCGCCGGCCACCGCGCGCGCCTATGAGCCTTCGCCGGAAGACGCCTTCGACGACGAGGTGGAGGACGAGGTCGAAGAGGATGTCGTCGCCGCGGACGACGAAGAGGACGAGGCCTTCGAACCGCGTGCCCGCGAGGGCCGGGACGAGGGCGACAGCCGCCGGGGCGGGCGTCGTCGCCGCCGTCGGGGCGGCCGCAACGGCGAGGACCGCGGCGATCGCGAGCGTCCTGCCGCCGAAGCTCAGCCGGCGCTCTCCGACGAGGACGAGGACAGTCAGCGCCGTCGTCGTCGTGGTCGTCGCGGCGGTCGCCGCGGCCGCGAGGAGAGCCGTGCGCCGGAAGCCTTCGGCTGGACCCGCCCGCGCGTGCCCTTCGCCGAGGACCCGTTCGTCTGGCACGACATGAGCACCATGGACGCGCCTCCGGCTCCCGCGCCGAGCCCGGCGCCGGCGAATGACGAGATCGCGCCGGCCCCCGTCGCGGCTTCCGCCCCGGCGGGGACCGACGAGATCTGGGTCGAGCTGCCGGCGGTCGAGGACAAGCCCAAGCGCGCCCGTCGCAGCCGCCGCAAGGCGGGCGAGGCCGCCGAGGCCGTCGTCGAGCCGGTGACGGAAGCCGCCGCCCCGGTCGGGGCCGAAGCCGCGCCTGCCGTCGAGCCGGAACCGGCCAAGCCGCGCCGTCGCTCGCGCGCCAAGGCC
>DASPLZ010000192.1:0-3982 GCA_035627295.1 Phenylobacterium sp.
ATGAGGTGACGTCGGGGCACGGTTTTCGCTGGCGTCCATGCGGGTCACTATAACCCAACGCGTTAGGGAGACTGCGATGAAGGTGCTGCTGGCCGGGCCGCCGTGGGGGATCGAGAACCTGCAATACGTCGACCAGCCGGACCCCACGCCGGGACCCGGCCAGGTGACCGTGCGGATGCGCGCCGCTTCGCTGAACTATCGCGACCTGGTGGGCGTCGCCGGCGCCTACGGCCGCCAGGCGCAGGAGGCCTACGTCCCGTTCTCCGACGGCTGCGGCGTCGTCGAACAGGTGGGGGAGGGGGTGACCCGCGTCGCGCCGGGCGATCGTGTCTCGACCCTGTTCTTCCAGGCCTGGCTGGCTGGCAAGGGCAGCTACCAAGCCCGGGCCTCGGCGCTCGGCCCGCCGCTGCCGGGCGCGGGGCGCGAGATCGGCCTCTTCAGCGCCGAGGGCGTCTCCAAGGTCCCTGAGCACCTGACCGACCAGCAGGTCGCCACCCTGCCGTGCGCGGCCCTGACCGCCTGGCGGGCGCTGTTCCACGACGCCGATCTCAACCCGGGCGACACCGTGGTGCTGCAGGGCACCGGCGGGGTCTCGATCATTGGCCTGCAGCTGGCCCACGCCGCCGGGATGCGCACCATCATCACCTCCTCGTCGGACGAGAAGCTGGAGCGGGCGCGGGGACTGGGCGCGAACGAGACCATCAACTACCGAGAGAACCCCGAGTGGGCCCGCAAGGTGATGGAGCTGACCGGCGGCCAGGGTGCGGAGTTCATCATGGAGGTCGGCGGCGCCGGCACCCTGGAGCAGAGCCTGCGCTGCGTCGCCGCCGAGGGGCACATCGCGGCCATCGGCGTGCTCTCCGGCGCGGCCGGGCCGCCGGCCCTGGTCGGCCAGCTGATCGGCACCTCGGCGACGATCAAGGGCGTCTCGGTGGGCTCGCGCGAGATGTACGAGGCGATGTGCAAGTTCATCGCCCTGCACAGGATCGAGCCGGTGGTCGACAAGGTCTACCCCTGGACCGAGGCCAAGGCCGCCTTCGCCGCCATGGCCGGCGGCGAGCACTTCGGTAAGATCGTGCTGGAGTTCTGACCGCGCCGGCCCTTGAAACATGGTCCGGCAGGCCCGAGGCTGGCCCTCGCCGCAATGCGGGAGGCAAGGCTGTGGCGCAATACTGGCTCGTGAAGTCCGAACCGGACACCTATTCGTTCGACGACCTTGTGCGCGACGGAAGCACCGTCTGGGACGGCGTGCGCAACCCCGCCGCCGCCAAGCACCTGCGCACCATGGCGGTCGGCGACGAGGTGTTCTTCTACCATTCCGGCGCCAAGCCCGGCGTGGTGGGTCTGGCGAAGGTGACGAAGACCGCCTTTCCGGATCCCAACGACGCCAGCGGCCGCTGGGTGGCCGTGGAGCTCGCCGCCGGCAAGCCGGTGAAGAAGCCGGTGAGCCTGGCCGACATCAAGGCCGAGCCCGCCCTGGCCGACCTCGCTATCGTCCGTCAGGGGCGGCTCTCGGTCTCGCCGGTGACGGCCGCGGAGTGGAAGACGATCACGGCGATGTCGCAGGGCTGAGCCCGTTGGGGGCGGATGTCGGCCCCGCCGACCTCGAAACGTCCTTAGGCGGCAAGTCGCCAGGGAAGGACCGCCAATGACCATGCCGCACTACCGTTGGGTGATCGTCGCCGCGGGCGGCCTGCTCGGCTGCGTGGCGATCGGATCGATGTTTTCGCTGCCCGTCTTCCTGCGGCCCATCGCGGCTGAGACCGGCTGGTCGGTGACCGGCGTCTCCACGGCCATGACCATCGGGTTCCTCTCGATGGCGCTGGCCGGCATGGTCTGGGGCGGGCTTTCCGACCGCTTCGGTCCGCGCCTCGTCGTACTGACCGGTTCGGTCGTGCTCGCCGCCAGCCTGGCCCTGGCCAGCCAGTCGGCCAGCCTGCTTCAGTTCCAGCTGGTCTTCGGCCTGGTGGTCGGCGCCAGCACGGCGGCGATCTTCGCCCCGATGATGGCCTGCGTGACCGGCTGGTTCGACACCAACCGCAGCCTCGCCGTCTCGCTGGTCTCGGCGGGCATGGGCATGGCGCCGATGACCATGGCGCCGCTGGCCGCCTGGCTCGTCACCCACAACGACTGGCGGACCTCGATGCTGATCATCGCCGCCATCGCGGCGGCGGTGATGATCCCGGTCTCGTTGCTCGTGCGCCGGCCGCCCGCGCTGGCCGGCGGCGCAGACGCAGCTGTGGCGGACGAGGGGCCGCGCCCCGACATGACGGTGGGCCAGGCGCTGCGCTCGCCGCAGTTCCTGATCCTGATGGCGACCAACTTCTTCTGCTGCGCCACCCACTCCGGACCAATCTTCCACACGGTGAACTATGCGGTGCTTTGCGGGATTCCGCTGGCGCTGGCGGTCTCGATCTACAGCGTCGAGGGCCTGGCGGGGCTGGGCGGCCGGGTGGCGTTCGGGTTCATGGGCGACCGGTTCGGCGCTAAGCGGGTGCTGGTCGCGGGCCTCCTGGTGCAGGCCTTCGGCGCGCTGGGCTATCTCGCGGCGCGCGACCTCGGCCCGCTCTACGGCGTGGCGGCGCTGTTCGGCTTCATCTACGCGGGCGTGATGCCGCTCTATGCGGTGATCATCCGCGAGAACTTCCCGCTTCGGATGATGGGCACGATCGTCGGCGGCACGGCGATGGCCGGCGGGCTGGGCATGGCCACCGGGCCGCTGACCGGCGGGCTGATCTATGACGCGACCGGCGGCTACGGCTGGCTGTTCGCCCTCTCCGCCGCGCTGGGGATCGGCGCCGTCCTCATCGCCCTGACCTTCCGGCCGTTCCCGAAGCCGCAGCCGACGGCGCTCGCGGCGGCCTGAGGCGACACGGCCGGTGGGTTGCTTTTCGCGGCCCGAGGTGAAAAAGCCCCGGCGCTCCGCCGCCCGGCCCGAAATCCGCTATCCTGATCGCTGGGCGACCACCGCCGAGAAAGACCGCTGACACACCCGCCACACAGATTCTCCGTCGCCCCTATGATGGACTGGACGGACCGGCACTGCCGGATGCTGCACCGGACGCTGTCGGCGCAGGCGCTGCTCTATACCGAGATGCTGACCTCGGCGGCGGTGGTGCATGGGGATCGGCGGCGGCTCCTGGCGTTCGATGCGGCCGAGCAGCCGGTGGCGCTGCAGCTGGGCGGGTCCGACCCGGCGGAGCTGGCGATGGCGGCGCGGATCGGCGCGGCCGAGGGGTACGGCGAGATCAACCTCAATGTTGGCTGCCCGTCCGACCGGGTGCAGAGCGGGCGGTTCGGGGCATGCCTGATGCGCGAGCCGGCGCTGGTGGCCGACTGCATGGCGGCGATCGCCGACGCGATCGGCCGGCCGGGGACGGTGAAGTGCCGGCTGGGGGTGGACGACCAGGATCCGGAAGTCTCTCTGTTCGACCTCGTCGAGCGGTGCGCGGCCGTGGGTGTGACCACCTTCGTGGTCCACGCGCGCAAGGCCTGGCTGAAGGGGCTGTCGCCGAAGGAGAACCGGGACATCCCGCCGCTGGACTACGAGATCGTCTACCGCCTGAAGCGCGAGCGGCCGGAGCTGACGGTGGTGCTGAACGGCGGCGTGCCGGGGCTGGAGGCGGCCGAGGCGCACCTTGAGCATGTCGACGGTGTGATGCTGGGACGGGCGGCCTACCACGAGCCAGGCCTCCTGGGCGAAGCGGACCGGCGGCTGTTCGGCGCGGGCGCGGATGTCTCGGCGGAAGCGGCGGTGGCGCGCTATCGGCCCTACGTGGAGCGGGAGCTTTCGCGCGGGACCCACCTGGCGGCGATGACCCGGCACATGCTGGGGCTGTTCCACGGGCGACCTGGCGCGCGGGCGTGGCGGCGCATCCTGACGGTGGAGGGGGCGAAGGCCGGCGCCGGGCTGGAGGTGATCGACGCGGCCCTGGCGGCGATCCTACGGGCGCAGGATCAGCGCGTTGCGGCTGGCCTCGAA
>DASPLZ010000193.1:0-11058 GCA_035627295.1 Phenylobacterium sp.
GCGGGAGCCGACCGCCGGGCGCGATCAGATCGCCCGCGCCCGGCCCTCCCAGTACGGCGCCCGCACCTTGTTGCGCTGGATCTTGCCGGCCTCGCTGCGGGGCAGGTCGGTGGCGAAGTCGAGGTTGCGCGGGACCTTGTACTTGGCGACCACGCGGGCGGCGTAGTCGAGGATTTCGCGCTTCAGCGCCTCGGAGGGCTCGTAGCCCGGCTTCAGCTGGATGACGGCGCGCACCTCTTCGCCGTACTCGTCGTGCGGCACGCCGACGGTGCAGCTGTCCTCCACCGCCGGGTGCTTGATCAGCTCGTTGTCGATCTCCTGGGGGTAGATGTTCACCCCGCCGGCGATGATGGTCTCGGCGCTGCGGCCGGTGAGGAACAGCCAGTCGTCCTCGTCCAGATAGCCGATGTCGCCCATGGTGAAGTAGCCGTCGCGCCGGTTTCCCTCGGTCTTGGCCTCGTCCTTGTAATAGCTGAAGCCGCCCTGGACGTTCAGGCTCATGTAGATGGCGCCGGGGACTCCCGGCGGGCACTCGTTGCCTTCCTCGTCGAGGATCTTGGCCGCGTCCTTGTTCGGCCGGCGGCCGACCGTGCCGGGGCGCTGAAGCCACTGCTCGGAGGTGACGGTGAAGCCGACGCCGCCCTCGGAGCCGGCGTAGTATTCGTAGAGGATCGGCCCCAGCCATTCGATCATCGCCCGCTTCACCTCCGGGGGGCAGGGCGCCGCGCCGTGGGTGATGCGCTTGAGCGAGGAGAGGTCGTACTTCGCCCGCACCTCTTCCGGCAGGGCCAGCATCCGCTGGAACATGATCGGCACGAAGTGGCCGCGGGTGATCTTCTCGTCCTGGATGACCTGAAGCACCTGCTCGGTGTCCCACTTGTCCATCAGCACGGTCGGCACGCCGTTGTTCAGCGCCCGGCGGATGTCTCCCGCCAGCGGCGAGGCGTGGTAGGCGGGGCCGGTGCAGATGTGCTTGTCGACCGCACGGTCATAGACGGGGTCGTAGCCGCCGACCGCCTGAGCGTTGGGCTTGTAGACGCCCTTCGGCCGCCCGGTGGTGCCGGAGCTGTAGAGCATGGTGGTGCCGCGCACCGGATCGGCGATGTCCTCGCCCGGATAATCATCGATCGTCTCGAAGGGCAGGAAGCCCGGCAGGTCGCCGCCGATGGAGACCTTCAGCCTCAGCTGCGGGCACTGGTCGGCGGCCTCGACCATCCCGGCCACGCGGGTGTCGGCGAACAGCGCCTTGGCCTCGCAGTTGTCGACGACGTAGGCGATCTCCTCTGGCTTCAGGTGCCAGTTCACCGGGGTCATCCGGAAGCCGCCCCGCAGCGAGGCGAAGAGCACGTCCGGGAACTCCACGCGGTTGGAGCAGACGATGGCGACGGCGTCGCCGGCCTTCAGGCCGTGCTCGCGCATCAACCGCACCAGCCGGTTGGCGTTGGCGTTGAGCTCGCCGAAGGTGCGGGTGCGGCCGGTGGCCGCCTCGGTCACCGCGACCCGCTCGGGCCATTCCTGCGCCCAGACGGCGACGCACATGCCGGTGTCGACCGCCGCGTCGACGCGGGCCTTAAGGTCCTGGGTTTCGAGCATCGCCGTATCGCCCACAGCTCAAGTCCTCCCGTTCTGATGTCGCGGCCGTCCGGTCAGGCGTCTTTCCAGAGGGGCGAGGACGGCTTCATGGCGCGGATCATGAAGGTGGCGCCGGCGACGTCCTTGCCGGTCTCGGCGTCGGCGATGTCGACGTCGTACCAGGCGTTCTCGGTCTTTGGGCTCTCGGTCAGCTTGCGCATGGTGGTGCGGCCGACATAGGCCTTGTCGGCGAACAGCGGGCCATTCGTCAGGCGCACTTCCAGGGCCCCGAAGAGGCCGACGTAGGGGCTCTTCGACTTGGCCAGCACGAAGGGGCGCGACTGGTGCGCCAGGCTGATGACGCTGGCGGGCGAGAGCACGCCCTTCTCGTCATAGATCGGCAGACGCTCGGTGATCCGGCCGAGGGTGGCGTTGTAGCGTTCCCGGCTGAGCTTCATCGGAATGTCGCTGGTCGTGTCGCCCACCTGGATGTCGGCGTAGATGCGAAGGGCGCCGGGCGCCGCCGGCGTCTGCTCGGCCATGCGCCGGGCGAGTTCGGACTGGGCGTCGCGGGCCTCGGCCGAGGCGGTGCCGACGAGGATCTGCTGGCCGGCCCGGTTGAACATTTGCAGGCGCGCGCGGGCCCCCTCCGGATGCGCCACCGCCTGGACCTCTTCCTTGTCCACCGTCGCCTGGGTGAAGTGGGTGGAGATGTTGCCGGTCTCGAACCACTCCAGGCCGTAGAGCTTCACCAGCATCGGCGCGAACTGGTCCATGTGGACCGAGCCGGGCACGGTGCCGCCCTTGAAGCCCAGCTTGGAGGCCACCTCGTCATTGTGGATGGAGCCTTCGGCGGCCTGGAAGCCGTTGTGGGGGCTGCGGAACTCTCCGGTCAGCCGTTCAGGCGCGAGCGTGTCGGTCATCTGCAATCCTCCCGTGAGCGCTGAATTCGGCCGCGCCCATCATTTCTTCGAAATTGGCCCTATAGAACCTGTCTTTGTCGTCTTCGGAAAGCCCCTCGAAGGTCCGCTCGAAGCGGCCGATGGGGTCGTTGGTGCCCTCCGGGTGCGGGTAGTCGCTTGAGAACATGTAGAGATCCGCGCCGCTGTCGCGGATCAGGTAGCCGGCGTCCTCGCCAGGGAAGGGCGTGAACTTCACCTGCCGGCGGATGATCTCCGAGGGCTTGGCCGAGAGTTCCTTGAGGTACGGGTCGGTGCGGCCGAAGGAGCGCGCGCCCATGTCCATCTGGCGCAGGAAGCCCGGCACCCAGTAGGCGCCGTACTCGATCACCCCGCCCTTCAGCTCCGGCTGGCGGTCGAACAGGCCGTCGTAGACCAGGGCGCCCAGGAACATCTCCGCCGAGTGCGGCAGGACGACATAGTCCTTGAAGCGCAGGTTCTCGCCGCCGCCGTGCAGGTCGGGCGACTTGGGCTTGCCGTTGTTGACGTAGGCCTGCGGCAGGGTGCGCGAGCCGGCGCCGATGTGCAGCACGAAGGGGACCTTCCGGGCCGCCAGCAGCGCCCAGAAGGGATCGAGGTCCGGGTGGCCGGGCGACTTGTCGCCGGCCGGAGTGGAGGGCACCCAGATCGCCTTGCAGCCCTTGCCGATCGCCTCCTGCGCCTCCTCCAGCGCGCGGGCCGGATTGTCGAGCGGGATGTAGGCGACGCCCAAGAGGCGCGGGTCGCGGCAGAAGGCGGCCATGGCGTGGTTGGCGGCGCGCGAGCCGGCGTAGACCACCTCCTCGTCGGAGCTGGTGCGGAAGGGGCGCAGGGCCGAGGTCGGGAAGACCAGCTGGCTGGCGAAACCCAGCTCCTCGAGCGCGTGGATGCGCTCGGCCGGATCGTAGGCGCCATAGGCCAGCCGCCCCTTGGGACCGGCGATGAGGCCCTCGATCACCTTCTCCTTGGGCGGCTCGACGGGCGGCCGCGTCGAGGGCGGGTCACGCCTCAAGAGGCGGTCCTTCATGCCCTCGTCGGCGAACGGCACCAGCCAGTCGGCCGGCTCCATCACATGGCTGTCCGCGTCGTGGAACACCCGGCCGGCGGCGTAAGGCATGGCACGTCCTCCCTGTCGTTGACCTTAGCACCATTACATCTGGCGGCGAGCCACACAACCGTGGAACGCCCGTGGCTGGCCTCCTCTACATGCCATGGCGTTGATCGCGCCATTGATGACCGTTGCACTAATTTGCTACGGCCTTGGAACGGGTGCGTGCGCCCCGACGTCGGAGGCCCTGCGATGCGATATGACGAGCTTTCCCCGGAAGCCCTGCGGCCTGCGGTGCGGGCCTGGCTTGAGGCCAACTTCCCAAAGTCGCTGGCCGGGCAAGCGCCGCGGGCCGGTGAGCGGGAGCCGGACGGCGACGCCGTGGCGGCGTGGAAGGCCGCGCTCTGCGGGATGGGCTGGGGGACGCCGACATGGCCGGCCGCCTACGGCGGCGGGGGGCTGTCGCCCCAGCAGGCGCGGGTGCTGCGCGAGGAGATCCGCAAGGTCGGCGGCTGGAACCCGATCGGATGGGGCATGGGCGTGCGGATGCTGGGACCGACGCTGCTGGAGTTCGGGACCGAAGCCCAGAAGCAGGCGCACATCCCGCCGATCACCCGTGGCGAGACCCGCTGGTGCCAGGGTTACTCCGAGCCGGGCGCCGGCTCCGACCTCGCCAGCCTGCAGACGCGCTGCGAGGATCGCGGCGACCACTTCCTGGTCAACGGCCAGAAGATCTGGACCTCCGGCGCGCAGTACGCCGACTGGTGCTTCTGCCTCGTGCGGACGGACACCACGCGCAAGCACGACGGCATCTCCTTCCTGCTGATCGACATGAAGACCCCCGGCGTCGAGGTGCGCCCGATCCAGCTGATCTCCGGGAGCTCGCCGTTCTGCGAGACCTTCTTCACCGACGTTAAGGTCCCCAAGGAGAACCTCGTCGGCCCGCTCAACGGCGGCTGGACGGTGGGCAAGCGCCTGTTGCAGTACGAACGCCAGCGCAATGAGGACGCGCCGCGGCGGGCCACCGAACAGCGGGCGATCGAGGACCTGGTCGCGGACTATGTCGGCCGGGACGCTCAGGGCCGCGTCGCAGACGCCGACCTGCGCGCGCGTCTCGTCCGCCACGCCATGGATCGCCAGGCCTTCAACCTCACCCAGCAGCGCGCTGCGCTGGAAGCCGGGAGCGGCGGGCCGACCGCGGCGACGTCCGTCCTGAAGAACGTCTCCTCCCTGCTGGTGCAGGAGCGGGCCGAACTGATCGTCGAGGCCATGGGCGTGCAGGGGCTGGGCTGGGGCGGCGAGGCCTTCGCCGCCGATGAGCTGGCCTGCGTGCGCGAGTGGCTCTCCGGCAAGGCCAACACCATCTTCGCCGGCTCCTACGAGATCCAGAACAACATCATCTCCAAACGCATCCTCGGCCTGCCGGAGCCGTCATAGGGCGCCGGCCCTTGAAGCGCCGCCGCCTCGCTGGCCCCCTGCGCGTCTGACCGGGCCTCGCGTTGCCAACGGCCGCGGCAACACCGATGTTGGATCGCGCGCAGGCTCAAGCGGTGCGTTGCGGGACCTGGGGGAAGGACAAGTTGGCGGGCACAAAGCGCCTATCGGCCGATGCGCGTCGACGGCAGCTGGTCGAAGCTGCGGCCGAGCTCATTCTCAAGCAGGGGTTCCTGCCGGTCTCGCCGGAGCGCCTGGCCCGGGCGGCAGGCGTCAGCAAGGCGCTGGTCTACGCCTACTTCCCCGGCTCGCATGACCTCTACAACGCCGTGCTCGATTCCGAATTCCAGACGCTCGGCGTCGAACGACTGGCGGCCGCCGCGCGCCAGGGCGACCTCGCCCAGGCCGCCGCAGCCTGCGCCGACCTGTACTTCCTGCATGTGGCCGAGCATGGGCCGGTGGCGCATGTGGTTCTGAGGGACGTGCATATGAGCCGGGGGCTGCGGCCCGACCTCGCCGCGCAGCGCGATCTTGTCGCCCGGCGCCTGGCGGGCCTGGCGCGACGCCAGCTGCAGCTCTCCGCGAAGGACGCAGTGGCCGCTTACAACCTCATCATGACCATCCCGGAGGAATCCGGCCGGCTGGTCTGGGAGGGCGACCTGGACATTGAGCGCGGCCGCGACCTGGTTCGACGGCTTGTGACCTCGTCGATCGAAGCCCTGCGCCCGTCCTAGAGCGGGTTTGGTTCAGGTGGAATCGCCACCTGAACCAAACCCGCTCAAGAGTTCAAAGTTTAGAGCGCGTTAGCCGGCGGAACCGGCTTCCACTTCCGCCTAACGCGCTCTAGGGTCCGCCTCGCGCCAGCTCCCCGCCGAAGACGGCCCGGTTGCCGGCGCCGGTGATGGCGAGCGTCAGGTCCTGTGCGGCCTGCAGCGACAGTTTTCCCCCCGCCAGCAGCCGCCCGGCGCGCAGGGAAACGGCGGTCAGGACGGTTGTCGCCGCCTGGGCCAACTCCCGCGGGACGCCGTATCGGTCTTCCAGTTCCTTCGATGTCTGGTCCCCGTCCCAGCGGCGGGTCACGTCGCGTTCGGCGCGCAGGGCGCTGCGGATCTCCGAAGACTGGGTGAGGATCTGCACCAAGGCGCCCCGCTCGGCGACCTGCTGCAGGTAGGTGACGGTCGACAGCATCACGCGCGCCTGGCGGTTGTGGCCCCGCATCAGCGCCCGCCGCCGGTGCGTCTCCATGGCGTGCAGCTCGCGACGGGCGATCGCCAAGAGCAGGTCGCGGCGTTGCGGGAAGTAATTGTGCGCCATGGCCTCGCTGATCCCGACGCGGCGGGCGACGGCCTTCATGGTCACCTCGGCCAGGCCGTCGCTGGCGATGATCTCCGCGGCCGCGCCCATCAGCTGTTCGCGCCGCACGTCGGCGGAAACCCGCGTGCGCGGCCGCCGCGAGGCGGCGCGCTGGGCGGAGATCACGATCGCTTCGCCGACCCCCTCCGGCGCCGGCGGCAGCGGCGAGGGCGCATCGGCCCGGCCCGCCCGGGCGCGCGACCAGTATCCGCGAGCCGGATAGGGCACCAGCACCCGGTCGCAGATCTTGGACAGGCCGTTGCCGGTGAGGCCCAGCTCCCGCGCCACCACAGTCATCGGCCGCGCCCACACCATCGCGTGGAGCCGGGCGCGGGTGAGCAGCGGAGCCTGACCGGGCTCGGCTGGCGTCAATGGCGGGTCGGCCCGATTCATCCTCAAACCATATCAGAACCCACGCGGGACGGTTGGACCCCGAGCCTCAGCGCTCGGCGGCCCCGGTCTCCCGCCAGGTGCGGAAGGCTCATGCAGCCTCGGTTCGTCGGCGCCGCGCCGTTCTGGCGAGGCCGCGCGGCGGCTAGCCGCCGAACTTGGCCGTAAAGCGCACCCCCACCTTGCGAGGCGTCAGCACATTGGTGAAGAAGCCGCGGAAGTAGACGGTGTCGCCGTTCTCATCGACCACCGTCTGGTCGTGGCGAGGCGAGCCGGTCACGCCGCTCTCGGCGAACTCGTCGAACAGGTTGTCGGCGAAGAGGGACACCTTCCAGCGGTCCGCCTCGAGGGTGACCGCGGCGTTGTGCATCCAGTAGCTGGGCAGGGTGATGCCGCCCTCACGGTTGCCGACCCGGGTGTAGATGTTCCCGATCGCCCGCACCCCGTAGTCGAAGTTCAGGTTCCAGCCGTTCTCCAGCGGGTGCTCGTAGTGCGCGAAGAAGGTGGCCTGGTGCTTGGGCGAGCCGGGCAGCCGGTCGCCCTTCAGCCCGTCGAAGCGAATGGTGCCGAAGGGGCTCTGGCCCGGCCCCAGCGGCAGGTTCGGGTCCGGGATCGTCGAGATCAGGTCCGGCGCCAGGGCGGTCAGCTCGGCGTCGGTGTAGGCATAGCTGCCGCGCAGGGTCAGGTTCTCGTTGACCAGGGCGTTGAAGGAAATGTCGAAGCCCTTGGTCTCGGCGCCCTCGCCGTTGCGGAAGATGGTGCCCGAGCCGTTGACCGTCGCCGACAGGAGCTGCGGGTCCTTCCATTCGATGTAGTAGGCCGAGCCGTTGAGGGTCAGCCGACCGTCCATCCACTGGGTCTTCAGCCCGACCTCGTAGTTGATGGTCTTGTCCGGCCGGTAGGCGATCTCGTCCGGCAGGGCGCAGACGTTCTGGAAGTCGCCCAGCGGCTCGGGACAGGGCGCGATGCCGTTGCCGCCGCCGAGGCGATAGCCCTGGCTGTAGGTGAAGTAGACGTTGGCGTCGGGCGTCAGTTCATAGGAGGTGTTGAACTTCCAGAGGAAGCCGTCCTGCTTTTGGCCGTCCTCGTTGAACTCCAGCACGATGTCATTCGGGCCGCGCCCGTCCGGCGCGATCGAGGTGAAGAGCAGCGGCAGGTCGGTCGCATCGTTGGTGACGAGCGCATAGTCGTAGTAGCGCGTGCCGCCGGTGATCTGCCAACGGTCGTTGATCTGCCAGCTGATCTCGCCGAAGGCGGCCTTCTCCTCCAGCTTGGCCGAGCCGGGCGCGTAGTATTCCAGGGCGTCGGGGCGCAGCGCGCCGCCAGTGCCCCAGGCGTCCAGCACGTACTGGCTGAACCCGGGCGTGAATTCCGAGGAATCCCCGTTTGACTTGTAGCGATTGTAGAAGCCGCCGACGATCCAGCTGATCGGCCCCTCGCCCTGCGAGACCAGCCGCATCTCGTGAGTGAAGTTCTCGTCGTCCTGGTGCTCCAGCGTGAAGGCGGTCAGCGCCGGGAAGGCCTCGTAGCTGTACTCCAGGGTGATCAAGAGGTTGGTCTGGTCGCGCTGGCCGACCTCCTTGAACCGCGAATAGCCGGTGGCGCTGGTCAGTTCGGCGAAGCCGAGGTCGTAGGTGGCTTCCAGCGCGATCAGGTGGTTCTCGCGCTCGTTCGGCTCCAGCACCCGCAGGGAGGTCTCGTACTTGCCGGTGGGCAGGGTCCGCTGGCGCCAGTTGCTGATCGTGCGGCCTTCGGACTTCTGGTTCTGGTAGTAGTAGGTGAGATTGACGTCGAGGGCGTCGGTCGGCTGCCAGCGGGCGGCGATGCGGGCCGTCAGCGTCTCCTCGCCGTTGGCGTCTGGATGCTGCACCAGGTCGTAGCCGGGGGCGCCCGGCGTGACGATGCTGGGATTGGTCACCCCCGGCTGGCGAACCACGTAGTTGTAGTCGATGAAGCCGGAGTCCTCGAGGTAGTCGATGCTGCCGCGCAGGGCGAAGGTGTCGCCGAGCGGCAGGTTCAAGGTCGCGCCGAAGTCGTAGCTGGCGTCCTTGGCGTGGGCGAGGCCATAGAGCGAGCCGCGCACCTCGCCCTCCATCACGCCGAGCCGCGGCTTGGTGGGGATGTAGCGAATCGCCCCGCCCATGGTGCCGACGCCGTAGAGCGTGCCCTGCGGCCCCAGCAGGAACTCCACGCGCTCCAGGTCGTGCAGGCGCATGTCGATGTACATCGGGATTTCGCCGATGTAGGTCGCGACGATATTGCCAGCGTTGTTGCCGAGGACGTCCGTCTGGTTGAGGCTGTCAACGTTCAAGCCGCGCACCACGATGCGGTCTGAGGTGCGCCCGCCCTGGTCGACCAGGTGAACGCCAGGCACCGTTCCGGCCAGCTCGGCCAGGTTGGTGACGTTCATCTGCTCCATCTGCTCGGAGCCGACCGCGGCGATGTTGATCGGCGCATCCTGCACCGACATCTCGCGGCGGGTGGCGGTGACGATCACCTCGTCCAGCTGGGTGGTGTCGTCCTGCGCCATCGCGGGCGCCGCGAGGCCGGTCAGCGCCGTCGCGCTGATGGAAGCGAGCAGGACGGATTTCGTCGAGAAGCGGATGCGCCGCATTGGCCCTCCCAGGCGTTGAGCTCCACCGTGAGGTTGTCGCGCGGCGCCAAGGGATAACAGTGTTTTCTTGTCCCGCCCGCGAAAGAAATTCGTCACTGTGGCCCAAATGCGCGATTTTCCCGCAGGCGGCGCCCAAGTCCTGAGGCCAAAGTGACGGATGTTACGCTCGACGAGGCCGAATCTCTCCTGAGGCGCCGTCAGTACCGCCCGGCGCACGCCCTGTGCATGCAGGCGCTTGCGGCGGACGCCGCCAATGCGCGGGCCTGGTTTCTCCTGGGGGTCCTGACCGACGATCATGGGAACGTCCTGCGCGCCGCCGAGCTGTTCGGCCGCGCCGCCGAGCTCGACCCGGCCGAACCGCGCCACCACGCCCATCTCGCCAGGACCCTGCTCGCCCTCAACCGTCATCCCGAAGCCAAGGCCGCGGCGCTGGCGGGCGCGACCTTGCCCAGCGACGACGCCCTGACGTTGGACACTCTGGGCGTGGTGCTGAGCCGGCTGGAAGCGCATGCGGCCGCGGCGCCGCTGTTCGAGCGGGCTGTGGCGCTGAATCCGAAGAGCGCCAGCTTTCACTACAATCTGGCCGCCTCGCGCCAGTTTCTGGGCGACTTCGACGCCGCCGAAGCGGCTTACAGGTCGGCGATCGCCCTAGAGCCCGGCCATTCGCGCGCCTGGTCTTCGCTGGTCTCCCTCAGGCGCCAGACGCGCGAGGCGAACTGCGCCGACCGTCTGGCGGAACTGTTCGCTGAGTCAGGCGACGCCGAGGCGCGGCTGCACCTGGGGCACGCGCTCGCCAAGACCTATGACGACCTGGGCGAGCCCTCCGACGCCCTGGCCTGGCTGGGTCGCGCCAAGGCGTTGAAGCGCGCCGAAGTGGCGCATGACCCGAAGGAGGACGCCGTCCTCTTCGCCGCCGCGCGCAGGACCCTGGAAGGGGCCCGCGTGGGCGAGGGGCATGCCGCAGACGCCCCGATCTTCATCGTCGGCTTGCCGCGTACGGGGACCACGCTGATCGACCGCATCCTGTCCAGCCACCCAGACGTGAGCTCGGCCGGCGAACTGACCGCCTTCTCGCTCGCTGTGAAGCACGCGGCGGGTACGTCGGGCGCGCGGGTGCTGGACGCCGAGACCCTGGAGGCGGCGCGCACCGCCGACCTGCGGAGCGTGGGCGAGACCTATTGCGCGCATGCGCGCCCGGCCGGCTCCAACCGCTTCACCGACAAGATGCCGCTGAACATGATGTACGCGGGCCTGATCCACCGTGCCCTGCCCAACGCACGCATCATCTCCCTGGTGCGTCATCCCATGGACGCGGCCCTGGCCAACTATCGGCAGCTCTTCTCGACCCGGTATCCCTACTACGACTACGCCTACGACCAGGCGCACACCGCGCTCTACTGGGTGGAGTTCGCGCGGCTGACCGAATTCTGGCGCAGTCACCTGCCGCCCGATCGCTTCACTACGGTGGCCTACGAAGACATGGTCGCCGACCAGGAAGGCCAGACCCGCCGCCTTCTCGAATTCTGCGGACTGCCCTGGGACGCGCGCTGCCTCGCCTTCCACGAGAACGACGCACCGGTCTCGACAGCCAGCGCGGTCCAGGTGCGTTCGCCGATCTACACCTCCTCGATCGGGCGCTGGCGGCGCTACGGCGAGGGCCTGCGTCCCATGCGGGAGGTCTTCGAAGCGGCCGGATACACGCTCGACTG
>DASPLZ010000194.1:0-9470 GCA_035627295.1 Phenylobacterium sp.
GGCCTCGCGCTTGTTGGCCGCGCCGATCACGTTCTCGGCCAGCCACACCAGGGCGTCGGCCTCCTCGCGGGCCGAGCGGTCCTGGCCGAGGTAGGCCTCCACGAAGTCGCCGGTGACCAGCATCTGCGAGCGCTTGGAGAAGGCGGCCTGCACCTCCTCCAGCGGCAGCATGCGCCCCGCCGCGGCGGTCAGCGCCATGCCCAGGCCGCGCAGCATCTCGATCTCGCCCTCGGGGTCGCCCGGCTTCAGCCGGCGCGGGCCGTTCAGCTCGGCGAGCACCCGCCGGCCCAGCGCCATGCGCACGCTGTCGAAGTCCTCGCTGGCAAGCCAGTCGGCCAGCCGCTGGGCGGTGGAGGAGGCCGGCGGCATGATCCGCGCCACCAGCGGTTCGACGGCCATCAGCGCGTTCACCGGCCCCGCGGCCGCCAGTCGCGTCATCGCCGCCAGGCTCGAGCCGAGGTCGAGGCCCGCGCCCAGGATGTCGCCAAGGCCGATGCGGCTGTCCAGGATCTCGGCCAGCGGCTGCTCGATCACCTGCAGGGCGACGCCGCGGGCGGGCCCGGCCTCCGGCGCGGCGTCGGCCAGGTCCATCAGCCGCGCGACCTTGCCGGCCCAGTGCTCGGCCCCGACCAGGGCGCGGGCCACCCCGGCGCCGATCAGGTAGCGGGCCTCCGGCTCGCGGACCAGGCGCGTGCAGGCCTCGCCGAAGGGCTCGAGGTCGAAGTCCGGCAGGGCGCCGCGGCGCTCGTCCTTCAGCACCCGCTCGATGGCCCGCTCCACCAGGCGATGGAAGGTGCGCATCATCTGGTGGGTGGTGCCGCCGCGGGCCTGGGCCTCGGGGATCGCCACCTTCTGGATGGCGTGCTGCAGCTCGGTCCCGGAGGCCTCGATGGCCTCGACCAGGTCGGCGCGGTGGAGGAGTTCGAAGGGGGTGACCTTGCGCCGGCCCAGCCAGTCTTCCAGCAGCTCGCCGATCCGCGCGCGGGCGTGGACGCTGTAGAGATCCTGCGGGGTGACGCAGAGCGGCTCCAGGTCCTCCGGCTTCTTCTTGCGGATGCGCTCGGGCGCGCCCTTGGCCAGGATGTTGACCGTCTGGAACTCGCGGGTCTCGGCGTCGAGGGTTTCCTTGGTCACCCGGACGGCGGCGTAGTTGCGCTCGGCGAAGAGGGTCTCGGCGGTCTCCACCGCCAGGGCGCGGTCTTCGGTGGCCATCTCCAGCGTCCAGCCGGCCCCCGGCTGGCGGCGCGCGAACACTTCGTAATGGACCTGAGCCCCGTTCATCCTGCTGTCATGGCCAATAGGCTCTTAAAACGACGTTGAAACGCGCGCCGCATTGGCGCCTTGACCCGGGAGCACTACCTCATGGCGTTGACCGCCACCGGAGCGAAAGAGCGAATGGCCAAGATCACCCTGATCGACGACGACGAGAACATCGTCGCCTCGGTCAGCCTGGCGCTGGAGAGCCACGGGCATCAGGTGAAGTCCTACTACGACGGCGCCTCGGGCCTGGCGGCCCTGGAGAACGACCCGCCGGACCTCGCCATCCTCGACGTGAAGATGCCGCGCATGGACGGCATGGAGGTGCTGCGGCTCCTGCGCCGGACCTCCGAGGTGCCGGTGATCATCCTCACCTCCAAGGACGAGGAGATCGACGAGATTCTCGGCTTCAACCTCGGCGCCGACGACTACATGCACAAGCCCTTCAGCCAGCGGCTCCTGCTGGAGCGGGTGAAGGCGGTGCTGCGCCGCGCGGGCGCGCCTATGGACGAAGCCGGCGCGCCCGGCGTGGCGGCGGTGGTCGGCGAAAGCGGCAAGGCCCTCAAGCGCGGCAAGCTGACCCTCGACCCGGCCCGCCACGACTGCCTTTGGGACGGCAAGCCGGTGAAGCTGACGGTGACCGAGTTCCTGCTGCTTCAGTCGCTGGCCCAGCGGCCCGGATTCGTGAAAAGCCGCGACAACCTGATGGACGCGGCCTACGACGATCAGGTCTATGTCGATGACCGCACCATCGACAGCCACATCAAGCGGATGCGCAAGAAATTCCGTGAGGTCGACCCCGAGTTCGACGCCATCGAAACGCTCTATGGCGTCGGATACCGCTACCGCGAAAGCTGAGCGGCCCAAGCGGCGCTCGTTCTGGGCCTGGCTGCCGGGGTCGCGGCTCGGCCGGCTGATCATCGTCCTCAACGCGCTCGGCCTCTTCGTGCTGATCGGCGGGGCGCTGGTGCAGAACGAGCTGCGTCGCGGCCTGGTCAACGCCCGCATCGACAGCCTGACCACCCAGGGCGAGCTGATCGCCACCGTCATCGACCGGGCGGCCACCATCGGCGAGCCCGAGCCGCAGATGGACGCCCAGGTGGCGAGCGAAATCCTTTCGCTGCTCTCCAACCCGCGCTCGCAGCGCGCGCGCCTGTTCGACGCCAAGGGCAATCTGATCGCCGATAGCTACCTGGTCGCCGACCGGGTGGAGCAGCGCGAGCTGCCGCCGGCGCGTCCGCGCGACGAACGCTTCAACCTGCGCCGGGCGCTGGAGCCGGACCCGCCCGAAGCCGGCGTCGCCCGCCAGGCGCTGCGCCAGGAGGTGGCCGAGGCCCTGCGCGGCGGGCGGCCCGCGGGCCTGCGCCGCGCGCAGAACGGCGAGCGGGTGGTCTCGGTCTCCATCCCCATCCAGCACGTCAAGGCGGTGCTGGGCGTGCTGACGCTCGAGGCCAGCGACGTGGACGAGATCATCGCCGCCGAGCGGGCCAACCTGATCCCCTTCATCCTCATCGCCCTGGCGGTGACGCTGACCTCCTCGATCCTGCTCAACAACCTGATCGCCCAGCCGGTGCGCCGGCTCTCCTTCGCCGCCGACCGGGTGCGGCTCTCGCGGGCGCGGGCCATCTCCCTGCCCGACCTGGCCGAGCGGGACGATGAGCTGGGCGACCTCACCCGCTCGCTGGAGGACATGACCCATTCGCTCTCCGAGCGGATGGACGCCATCGAGCGCTTCGCCGCCGACGTGGCGCACGAGATCAAGAACCCGCTGACCTCGCTGCGGTCGGCCGTGGAGACCCTCGACATCGCCCCCAACGGCCCGGCCAAGGAGCGGCTGCATGCGATCCTCAAGGTCGACGTCCAGCGGCTGGACCGGCTGGTGACCGACATCTCCAACGCCTCGCGGCTGGACGCCGAGCTGTCGCGCGAGGCCCCCCGCCCCTTCGACCTCGGCCAGCTGCTGGCCGATGTCGCCGCGCTCTACCAGGCGGCGGCCAAGCCCGGCGAGCCGCACGTGCGGCTGATCGCGCCGGAGCACCTGGGCGCGGTGAAGGTGGTCGGCCGCGAGGGTCCGCTGGCCCAGGTGGTGCGCAACCTGATCGACAACGCCCGCTCCTTCAGCCCGCCGGGCGGCGAGGTGCGGCTGTCGCTGACCCGCGCCCACGGCCAGGCCATCGTCAGCGTCGACGACGACGGGCCCGGCATCCCGGCGGAGAACCTGGAGACCATCTTCGAGCGCTTCTACACCTCGCGGCCGAAGGGCACGGCGTTCGGCGGCAACTCCGGGCTGGGGCTCTCGATCGCCCGCCAGATCGTCGACGCCCATTCCGGCCGCATCTGGGCCGAGAACCGCGCCGCCCTCGACGGCAAGGTCGTCGGCGCCCGCTTCCGCGTGGCGCTGGCCGAGGCGCCCCATTGATCCGCCATGCCGGCCTTATCGCCCTGCGCCAGAACGGCCGCTGGGAGGGCGCGCTGATCGAAGGCCCCTCCGGCGCCGGCAAGAGCGGCCTGGCGCTGCGGGCGCTGGCGGAGGGCTTTCGCCTGGTGGCCGACGATAGGGTGGTCGTCTGGGCCTCGGGCGGCGCGCTCTACGGCCGCGCCCCGGCGCCGCTGGCCGGTCTCATCGAGGCCCGCGGCGTGGACGTGCTGGCGGAGAGCGCCATCGGCTTCGCCCGCATCGGGCTGTTGGTCGAGGACGGCGAGGGCGAGCGCATCCCCGCGCCGGAAACGGCCGAGCTCTGCGGCCTGGCCGTCTCGCGCCTGCGCCTGTGTCTTTCCGACCCCGCCGCGCCTGCGAAATTGCGTCGCGCCATGGGGCGGCTTGGAAGTCGCCGATGAGAAGCGTATCAAGCGCCCTTTCGCGCCGCACAACGCGCGGATGGGGGAGCGTTCGCGCTTTGAAAGTCCACCGATGATCGGCCTGGTGATCGTTACCCACGGACGCTTGGCCGCCGAGTTCGTTTCGGCCATGGAGCATGTCGTCGGGCCGCAGCCCGCCGTGGTCGCCATCTGCATCGGCCCCGAGGACGACATGGAAAAGCGCCGCCAGGACATCCTGGCCGCCTGCGCCCGCGTCGACGGCGGCGGCGGGGTGATCCTGCTCACCGACATGTTCGGCGGCACGCCCTCCAACCTCGCCATCTCGGTGATGGAGCAGACCAAGGCCGAGGTCATCGCCGGCCTCAACCTGCCCATGCTGATCAAGCTCGCCAGCGTGCGCACCCGCGAGCCTCTGGAGAAGTGCGTCGCCTGCGCCCAGGAGGCCGGCCGCAAATATATCTCCGTCGCCTCCTACGTCCTCGCCGGCGACAAGTGACGGCGAGCGCCACGGTCGTAATCGTCAACGAGCGCGGCCTGCACGCCCGCGCCTCGGCCAAGTTCGTCAAGCTCGCCGCCAGCTTCGACGCCGACATCCGCGTCTCCAAGGACGGCCAGACCATCGAGGCGGCCTCGATCATGGGCCTGATGATGCTGGCCGCCGGACCGGGGTGCTGCATCGACATCACCGCGACCGGCGCCGAGGCCGACGAGGCGGTGGCGGCGCTCGCGGACCTGGTCGCGCGCCGGTTCGACGAGGAGCGCTGAAGCGCGCCACAGTCGCCCGCCTGCGAGGACGTCAGGTGGTGGAGGGCGCTATATCCGCCCCATCAGCACCAGGATCAGCACGATGATCAGGACCAGCCCCAGGCCCCCGCTCGGGAAATAGCCCCAGCTGCGGCTGTGGCCCCAGGTCGGCAGGGCGCCTATGACGAGCAGAACCAGGATGATGAGCAGAATAGTGCCAAGCATGGCCGTTACCTCCCGCGCCGAAGCCCAGGAGCCGGGTCGGCTTGTGGGGTAACGAACGTGGCCGTGGCGGCCCGGTTCCGGCGCCGCTTAGTCCAGCGCCTCGGCGGTATGCAGGGCGGCGTCGCGGTTGCGCACCTTCAGCGCCCAGAGAAGGCCGATGAACCCGCCCTTGATCAGCGGCAGGAGCCCAAGGGTGATGAACGCCAGCGGGATCAGGGTGATGGGCAGCACCAGCGCGACCGGGGCTTCCCAGATGAACGGGAAGAGCAGCAGCGGCGCCACCACCAGGTGGCCGATCACCAGGATGGTGACATAGGCCGGCCCGTCGTCGGCCGGGTACTGCGCCAGGTCATGGTCGCAGGCCTCGCAGTTGGGCTGGACCTTCAGGTAGCGCCAGAAGAGGCGCCCTTCCCCGCAATCGGGGCACTTGCCCTTCAGGCCGCGGAAGATGGCGGGAACGATGCCGGACTTGGACATGGCGGTGATATGCCCCCGACGGCCCAGCTTGCAAAGGCGCCGCTAGGTCGCAGCGGCGGACCGCCGCGCCCCTCAGGCCAGCCCGATCTGGCGCCGCTGCGCCCTGGTGAGCTTGGCGGCCACCAGGGCGTGGGAAGCGGCCAGGTGCGCCGCCAGGTCCGCGTCGGACATGGCGTCCAGGCTGTCGAGCCGCACCCACTTGGCCCGCGCCAGATAGGGCGCCGGGCGTCCGACGCCGCCCTCGGTCAGCGCTTCGAAGGCGATGTCCGAGCACTTGAAGGAGCAGCCGCCGCGCGGGGAGGTGGCCGCGAACATCTTGCCGCCGACCTTGTAGATGTGATCGTCGCCCCACTGGATGTCCATGGTGGCGCCGGGCAGGGCGCGGCAGGCGGCGTCGAACGCCTCCGGCGTCATGCCGAGACGCCGACCCCGATCGGGCAGCTGACCCCCGTGCCGCCGACGCCGCAGTAGCCGGCCGGGTTCTTGGCCAGGTACTGCTGGTGATAGTCCTCGGCGAAGTAGAAGGGGCCGGCCGGCGCGATGTCGGTGGTGATGGCGCCGTAGCCCTGGGCGGCCAGGGCGGCCTGATAGGCTTCCTGCGAGGCGCGGGCGGCGGCGATCTCGGCCTCGTCGGAGGTGTAGATCCCCGAGCGGTACTGAGTGCCGATGTCGTTGCCCTGGCGCATGCCCTGGGTGGGGTCGTGGCCTTCCCAGAAGACCTTCAGCAGGTCCTCATAGCTGACGACCTTGGGGTCGTAGACCACCAGCACCGCCTCGGTGTGGCCGGTGCGGCCCGAGCAGACCTCCTCGTAGGTCGGGTTCGGCGTGATCCCGTCGACATAGCCGACCGCCGTCACCCAGACGCCGGGGACCTGCCAGAACTTGCGCTCCACGCCCCAGAAGCAGCCCATGGCGAAGACCGCCGTCTTGAAGCCCTCCGGGTAGGGCCCCTTCAGCGGCCGGTCGTTCACGAAGTGGGTGTCGGCGGTGGGAATGGCGCCCGGCCGCCCCGGCAGGGCGGTGTCGGCGGTCGGCAGCTCGAGGCTCTTCTTGAAGAACATGGGACGGGTCTCCTGGCGCCTCCCAAGATAGGGCCGCAGCGCCCCATTTTCCACGTATCCGCGCTTCGCAGAGCCCGCGCTTGCCGCCGGGGGGCGCATCGCTATATTGCGCGCCCTTCCCCCGACCGGCGGGGATGGTGAGGTGGCCGAGTGGTTGAAGGCGCACGCCTGGAACGCGTGTATAGGTGAAAGCCTATCGAGGGTTCGAATCCCTCTCTCACCGCCACCAAGCCTGGCAGGCGGAGGCCCTCCCCGAAGCCTTGGCTCGGCGGCTCCCCCTGGCGCGACTGACCCCTAAGCCCGAGTTCGGCTAACGCGCGCCGCTCACCTTGCCGCCGGGCGCGGAGACCATCAGCTTCACCAGCTCCTCTGTGACCCGCGGCTCCAGTCCTTCGGTGTGGCCCTTGTCGATGCGCACCACGTCGGCCACCAGGCGCCCGTCCCGGCAGTTCGGATAGACGAAGACCTCCGCCTTGCCGGGCCTCGCCTTCAGGCCCCAGACCGGGTAGCCGGCGCGGGCGTAGTCCCAGACATGGCCGGGCTTGTCGTCGACGATGTCCTCCCGCCGGACCCGCGCCGCGCAGCCGTATTTTTCAGCCCAGGGCGAGCTGGTCGGCAGGCTTTCGATCTCGTGCTCGCCCACCGCGAAGATGTGCGAGAAATCGCAGGCCGGCAGGGCGGTGGAGGCCGGCGGCCCCGATCCCGGCGGCCTGGGCGGCGGCGGCGAGCCGTCCGGCCTGGGCGGCCCGAAGGCGGCCACGAACGGCGCCTGGCCGATCCGCCCGCCCGAAAGGCTCAACCAGCCATCGACCTTGTCCTTGAAATAGGGGCTGCAGACGATGCGGCTGGAGGTGAAACCGCCCTGGCTATGGCCGGCCAGCCACATGGACCTGATGTTCGAGCGCCCGAACGCCTCCAGCACGAAGTCGCTGATGTTCTGCAGGTGCGCATCGTCCGCCTCGGGCGCCCAGCGCCGCACGGCCGCGCCGCCGGGGGCCATCGGCGTGGAAGTCGCCGCCGTCGGCGTGGCCACCACCAGCCGGTGCTTGTCCTTGTAGTCGGCGGCCGGGAAATAGTGCCGCTGCCAGTTGGCGATCGAGCCGGCGCCGTGGATGTTGAGGATGAAGACGACCTTCTCGTCCGGCTTCAGGTCGCAGGGATAGTCGAGAAAGAACTTCCGCCCCGTCTTGGCGTCTGTCGCATTGCCAAGGTCGGCCAGCGCGCCGGACGTGGCGCAGGCCTCGCCTTCGCAGCGGGCCGGCGGCGGCTCGGTGCAGGCCACCCCGCCCTTGTCGGCCGCCAGCGCTGGCGCACCGGCCAGCGCGCCCATCGCGGCCAGTCCCACAAGCATCCACTTCATCGCCCGCCCCCTATTTCGCCGTCAGCATCAGCTTGACGATCTCTTCGGTCACCTGCGGCTCCAGGCCCTCGGTATGGCCTTTGTCGAGCCGCACCACGTCGGCCACCACCCGGCCGTCCGCGCAGCCCGGATAGACATGGATCTCCGCCACGCCGGGCCGCGCCTTCAGGCCCCAGATCTTGTTGGGCTCGGCCTGCGGGCGGCTGTCCTGCACATAGCCGGCCTTGGTGTCGACCACCCTGCGCGGCGCCGTCCGCGCCTTGCACCGCAGCTTCTCCGCCCAGGGCGAGCCTGGCGGCAGACCGGCGGCGGTCATCTCGTGCTCGCCGGTCTCGTAGATGAACGAGAAGGGCCGCTCCGGCAGGATCGAGGCGTCGGCGGCCAGCCGCATCGGCCCCGGAGGCGCGCCGGGCGGCGCGCGGCCGGGGATCGCCGCGCGGATGTCTTCGCGCCTGGAGCCCAGCCGTCCGCCCGAAAGGCTCACCCAGCCGGTCAGCCGCTGACTGAAGAAGGGATCGGTCATGATCAGCCGGTTCGAGGTCTGCCCGCCCAGCGAGTGGCCGACCAGCCAGAAGGCCTTGATGTTCTCCCGGCCGACCGCCCCCTCCACCTGCTCGACCACCCCGCGCAGGTAGGCGTCGTCCTTCTCGGCGTTCCAGACGTTGGCCGTGCCGCTGGGGGTGGCGATGACCAGCCGGTGCTTTTCCTTCAGGTCGATGAGGGGGAAATAGTGGCGCTGCCAGTTCCCGATCGAACCGCCGCCATGCAGGCTGAGGATGAAGGTGACCTTCTCGCCCGGCTTCAGGTCGCAGGGGTAGTCGAGGAAGAACTTCCGCCCGCTCTTCGGCTCCACCGCATCGCCGAGATTGGCCAGTTCGGCCGAGGTGCAGCCGGTGTCCGCGCAGTGCGCCGGCGCCGGCGTCGTGCAGGCGACGCCCAGAAGGTCCGCCGCCCTGGCCGACCCGCCGGCGGCCAGCGCCATCGCAATCGCCGACCCCAAGACCCAGCGCCGCATCCTGTCCTCCCCACCATTGCTTTTCTGAATCCCTATCACCGCTAGGGAAACTTTGGAACGCGGATTCTGAGCATGCTATAGGCGAGGCGTGACCGCTCCCGCGCAGACCCGCGCCCGCCTCGATCGCGACGCCATTGTCGCCGCGGCGCTCCGCCTGCTGGAGGTCCAGGGCCTGGAAGGAGTGACGACCCGCTCGCTGGCCGCCGCGCTGGGCGTGAAGGGGCCTTCGCTCTACTGGCACCTGGGCAGCAAGAGCGAACTCATCGACCTGATGGCCGACGCGATCCTGGAAGGCGCCCTGCCCCCTCAGGAGCCGACGGTGAGCTGGCGCGACTGGATGGCCGACGGCGCTAGGGCGATCCGCCAGGCCGCGCTTTCCCACCGCGACGGCGCGCGGCTCATCGCCGCCGCTCGGCCGAGCGAACAGCGCCGCGCACGCTTCGCCGACAACATCGCCCGCCTGGAGGCGGCGGGCTTTACGCGGGAAGGCGCGTCAGCGGCCTTCATCGCA
>DASPLZ010000195.1:0-2331 GCA_035627295.1 Phenylobacterium sp.
GATCCCGCTCAGGTTGAACGTCTCGGCCCAGATGATCACCGGGATCAGCACGAAGCCGATTGAGACCTCGTAGCTCACCATCTGCGCGGCGGCGCGAAGCGCGGAATAGAAGGGATATTTGGAGTTGGACGACCAGCCGGCGATGATGATGCCGTAGACGCCGAGCGAGGAGATGGCGAAGAGGTAGAGGATCCCGACGTTGATGTCGGAGACCACCCAGCCGGGCGCGAGCGGCACCACGGCCCAGGCGCCGAACGCCAGGGTGAAGGCTATTAGCGGCGCCAGCAGGAACACCGGCTTGTCCGCGCCGGACGGGACGACGATCTCCTTCAGCACGAACTTCAGGAAGTCGGCGAAGGACTGCAACAGGCCGAACGGGCCCACCATGTTCGGTCCTTTGCGCATCTGCACGCCCGCCCAGATCTTGCGGTCGGCGAGCAGCAGGAAGGCGAGGCTCAAGAGGATCCAGATCAGCACGAGGGCGATCTGGCCCACCGCCAGCCCGAACCAGATCCAGGGGTTCTGTTCCGGCATGCGCCTACTCCGCCGCGATCTTGGCGGCGCCGGAGACCAGCGCGGCGCACTCGGCCATCGTCACGCTGGCGCGGGCGATGGGGTTGGTGAGGTGGAAAGCCTTGATCGGGCTCTCGAACGGCGCGTCGGACAGCTCGCCATCGGCGCCCAGGCCGGAGAGATCGAAGCTCGTCGGCGCCTGCCCCGGCGCATAGTCGATCTGGCCGAAGGTCGGATGCTCCTCGAAGAGCCTGGCCCGCAGCTGGTCGAGGCTGTCATAGGGCAGCTTGGCGCCCAGGCGCTCGGAGAACGCTCGCAGGATCGCCCAGTCCTCCTTGGCCTCGCCCTTCGGGAAGACGGCGCGAACGCCCATCTGCACCCGGCCCTCGGTGTTCACATAGAGGCCGTTCTTCTCAGTATAGGCCGCGCCCGGCAGGATCACGTCCGCGCCATGCGCGCCGGCGTCGCCGTGCGTGCCCAGGTAGACCTTGAAGGCGTCCGAGCCCGAGGCGTCGATCTCGTCGGCGCCCAAGAGGAAGAGCACGTCGAGCGCGCCCGCCTGCACCATCTCGCCGGCCGTCTTGCCGCCCTCGCGGGGCAGGAAGCCGAGGTCCAGGCCGCCGACGCGCGAGGCCGCGGTATGCAGCACGTTCCAGCCGTTCCAGCCGTCCTTCAGCACGCCGAAGGTCTTGGCCGCCGCGGCCGCCGCCTTCAGCACGGCGCCGCCGTCGGCGCGCGAGAGCGCCCCCTGGCCGATCAGGATCGCCGGCTTCGCGGCGGCTTTGAAGGCCTTGGCGAACTCGCCGCGGCTCCTGGAAAGCCCACTGAGCGTCGAAGCGCCCGCGCCGAGATAATCGTAGCCGTAGGTCAGGTCGGCCTGCTCGCCGATCACGCCGATCTTCAGCGCTCCGGCCATCCAGCGCTTGCGCAGGCGCGCGTTCAGCACCGGCGCCTCAAGGCGCGGGTTGGCGCCTACGATGAGGAGGACGTCGGCCTCCTCGATCCCGGCGATGGTCGAGTTGAAGAGCCAGCTCTCGCGCGGACCGGCGCCCAGGGCCGAGCCGTCCTGGCGGCAGTCGAGGCTGGTCACGCCCAGGCCGCCGAAGAGGTCGAGCGCGGCCTTCATGGACTCGGCGTCCTGCAGGTCGCCGGCGATCACGCCGATGCGGTCCGGCGTCGTGGCGGCGACCTTGGCGGCGATGGCGTCGAACGCCTCGGCCCAGGTCGCCGGTTGCAGCCGGCCGCCGACCTTCACATAGGGCCGGTCGAGCCGCTGGCGGGAGAGACCGTCGACCGCATAGCGCGTCTTGTCGCTGATCCACTCCTCGTTGATGTCGTCGTTGACCCGCGGCAGGACGCGCAGCACGGCTGGCCCGCGCGCATCCACGCGGATCGCCGAGCCGAGAGCGTCCATCACGTCGATGCTCTCGGTCTTCTTCAGCTCCCACGGCCGGGCGTTGAAGGCGTAGGGCTTGGAGGTCAGGGCGCCGACGGGGCAGAGGTCGATCACATTGGCCGACAGCTCGCTGGTCACGGCGCTGTCGAGATAGGTCGTGATTTCAACGTCTTCGCCGCGGGAGATGAGGCCGATCTCAGGAACGCCCGCCACCTCGGTGATGAAGCGCACGCAGCGGGTGCACTGGATGCAGCGGGTCATCACCGTCTTGATCAGCGGACCCATGAACTTCTCTTCGACGGCCCGCTTGTTGTCGGCGTAGCGGCTGTCGTCGCGGCCGTAGCCCATGGCCTGGTCCTGCAGGTCGCACTCGCCGCCCTGGTCGCAGATCGGGCAGTCCAGCGGGTGGTTGATGAGCAGGA
>DASPLZ010000196.1:0-5009 GCA_035627295.1 Phenylobacterium sp.
GGCCTTGTGACCGGCAACGGCTGGTTCCTGACCAAGCAGTCGACGGGCGTCTATTCGACCAGGCCGGTCGAGGGACGGTGGGAGCGCGAGGATCCCTACGTCATCCAGCGCCAGATCGACGCCCTGCCGCACCCGACTGTCATCGAACGGCCAAACGGCGCGGCGAAGATCGAGACCTACACCGTGGTGCACTCCAGGGACGGCTATCACATGGGCATCGTCATCGGCCGCGACGCCGAGGGCCGGCGCTTCGCCGCCAACACGCCGCTCGACCCGGCGCTGCTGGCGTCCATGGAGGCGTCCGAACAGGTCGGCCGGCCCGGCCAGGTGCGCCGCTCCGACGACGACAAGCTCAATATCTTCACGCCCGACTGAGGACGCGATGCCCAGACTCTACATGATCCGCCACGGAAAGCCCGCCGCCACCTGGGGCGACGCCGACGACGATCCGGGCCTCGACGAGACCGGCAAGGCCCAGGCGCAGGCGGCGGCGGACTTCCTGACGGCCCTGCCGGAGGACGTGCGGCCCAAGCGGGTGGTGTCCTCGCCCCTCCGCCGCTGCCGCGAGACCGCCGAGCCCACGGCCCGCGCCCTGGGCGTCGAGGTCGAGGTCGATCCGATGGTCGGCGAGATCCCGACGCCGAAGGCCCTGGCCGCCGCGGACCGTCCCGGCTGGCTGCGGGCCGCCTTCGGCGGGACCTGGGGCGAGATCCAGGGCGACCTCGACTACGACGCCTGGCGGCGCGACATCGCCGCCTCGCTGCGCCGGCGGGGCGATACGGCGGTGTTCAGCCACTATGTGGCGATCAACGCGGTGCTGTCCGTGCTCGAAGGCCATGACCGGGTGGTGGGCTTCCGGCCCGACCACACCTCGATCATCACCCTGGAAACCGATGGGAACGACTTGACCCTCGTCGAGAAAGGGCGCGAAGCGACCACCGGCGTCCTCTGATCCGAAGGTCTTGCGAGTGCCCGCGCGCCCCATCCTGACCGTCGCCGAGATGGCCGCCGCGGATCGTGCGGCCATCGCCGCAGGCGCGCCCGAGACCGAGCTGATGGAGCGCGCCGGCAAGGCGGTGGCCGACGCCATCGTCACCCGCTTTTCACCGCGGCCGACCGTGGTGCTCTGCGGCCCGGGCAACAATGGCGGAGACGGCTATGTGGTCGCCCGCTGGCTGGCCGAGCGGGGGTGGGACGTCTGGGTCGAGACCCTGGCCGCGCCCAGGTCGCCCAGCGCCATCGCCGCCGCGGCCCGCTGGACCGGCGAGACCCTGCCGATCTCGCGCTCCAACCGGATGGCCGAGCTCTTCGTCGACGCCCTGTTCGGCGCAGGCCTCGACCGGCCGCTGGAGGGCGAGGCCGCGCGCCTGGCCCGCGCCTCGCACCGGGCGCCGGAGCGGTTCGTGGCCGTCGATGTCCCCAGCGGCCTTTCCGGCGACACTGGCCGTCCGGTCGGGGAGGCGGTGTTCCACGCCGGCCTGACCGTCACCTTCCACGCCCGCAAGCCGGCGCACGCGCTGCAGCCGGGCCGCGCTCTCTGCGGCGAGGTGGTGGTCGACGACATCGGCCTCGGCGAGACGGCAGCGACCCTGTTCGAGAACAGGCCGGAGCTCTGGGCGCAGGCCTATCCCTGGCCGGCAGACGACATCCACAAGCACTCGCGCGGCCGATTGATCGTCGTCGGCGGCGAGCCGTGGAGCACCGGCGCCGCCCGGTTGGCGGCCCGCGGCGGGCTGCGGGTCGGCGCGGGTCTCGTCACCCTCCTGTCGCCGCCGGAGGCCCTGGCGGTGAACGCCGCGCACCTGGAGGCGGTCATGCTGCGCGGCTTCGAGACAGACGCCGAGCTGGAGCAACTGGCCGCCCAGGTCGACGCGGCGATCATCGGCCCGGCGGCGGGGGTGGGGGAGGGGACGGTCGCCAACGTCCACGCCCTGTCGCGCACCGGCGCGGCCCTGGTGCTCGACGCCGACGCCCTGACCAGCTTCGCCGGGGAGCCGGACGAGCTCTTCTCCATCCTCGACCGCGACGACGTGCTGACGCCCCACCCCGGCGAGTTCGAGCGTCTGTTCCCCGGCCTGCTGGCCGAATCCCCTAACCGCATCGCCGCCGCGCGCGAGGCGGCCCGGGACGCCGACGCCGTGGTGGTGCTGAAAGGCGCCGACACCGTCATCGCCGCGCCCGACGGACGCGCGGCGGTCAACCTCAACGGAACGCCCTGGCTGGCCACGGCTGGCTCCGGCGACGTGCTGGCGGGCCTGATCGGCGGGCTCCTGGCGCAGAGCATGGAAAGCTTCGAGGCCGCCTGCGCGGGCGTCTGGATCCATGCGGAGGCGGCGGCGGGCTTTGGTCCCGGCCTGATCGCGGAGGATTTGCCGGGGCGCACGCCTGCGGTCCTGCGGCGGCTCTACGAGGCGCGCTGAGGCGCATTCGCTGAGCGGCCTTGCGTGGTTCGAGACGCGACCCTGCGGGCCGCTCCTCACCATGACTAGGGTTTGTTGCTTTACTGGAGTTCGTCATCCTGAGGAGCCCGCGAAGCGGGCGTCTCGAAGGACGCAGGGTCCATCCGTCGCCTCTCAGAGGCTGGACCGGCCGCCCCGCTCCGGCGTATCAGCGGCCCAGTGCGGGCGTGGCGGAACTGGTAGACGCACTGGATTTAGGTTCCAGCGCCGAAAGGCGTGGAGGTTCGAGTCCTCTCGCCCGCACCACCCCTCTTGGAGCGCGCGCGCTCGCGTGACATAAGGGCGCCCCTCGCGGGCCGGCTGGCCTTGCGACCCCATTTCCACCTTAGACGGAAGGCAGAGTGCGCCGGCTCGTCGCGCCGCCTTTTCGGAGCCTTAAATGTCCCTGCAGATCGTTGAGAAATCCGGCGAAGGCCTCAGCCGCGTCTATGGTGTGACGGTGCCCGCCGCCGACCTGGCCGAGAAGCTTGAGGCGCGCATCGCCGAGCTGACGCCGCAGATGCGCATCAAGGGCTTCCGCCCCGGCAAGGTGCCGCCGCAGCACGTGCGCCGCATGTACGGCAAGGAGCTGATGAGCGAGGTCGTCCAGCAGGCGTTGTCGGAATCCAGCCAGAAGGTGCTGGAAGACAATAACCTGCGCCCCGCCGGCGAGCCGGACATGAAGCCGGAGACCGATATCCAGCAGGTGCTCGATGGCAAGGCGGACCTCGCCTACGAACTGTCGCTCGACGTGATGCCGGAGTTCGAGCCGACCGACCTCTCTAAGATCTCGCTGAAGCGGCCGGTCTATGAGCCGACCGAGAAGGAAGTGGACGAGGCGCTGGCGGATCTCGCCAAGCAGAACCGCACCTATGAGCCGCGCACCGGCAAGACGGTGAAGGCCAAGAAGGACGACCAGGTCACCATCGACTTCCTCGGCAAGCTCGACGGCGAGCCCTTCGCCGGCGGCGCGGGCGAGGACTACGACCTGATCCTGGGCTCGGGCAGCTTCATCCCCGGCTTCGAGGACCAACTGATCGGCGCCAAGCCGGATTCGGACGTGGTGGTGAAGGTGACCTTCCCCGAGAACTACCAGGCCGAGCACCTGGCCGGCAAAGAGGCCGAGTTCGAGGTGAAGGTGAAGGCCGTGAAGGCGCCGGTCGACGCGCCGGCCGACGACGAGTTCGCCAAGAAGCTGGGCGTCGAGGGCCTGGACGCGCTGAAGGAGCTCCTGAAGACCAACCTCGCCCAGCAGTTCGAGAACGCCTCGCGCTTCAAGCTGAAGCGCGCCCTCCTGGACGTGCTGGACGAGAAGCACGACTTCCCGCTGCCGCCGCGCATGGTCGAGGCCGAGTTCGGCGCGATCTGGAGCCAGGTGGAGCAGGACAAGGAACGCGGCAACCTGCCCGAGGACGACGCCAAGAAGTCGGACGAGGAGCTGCGCGCCGAATACCGCAAGATCGCCGAGCGCCGGGTGCGCCTGGGCCTGGTTCTGGCCGAGATCGGCCGCGCCAACGACGTGCAGGTGACCGACCAGGAGCTCGGCCAGGCGATGCGCATGGAGGCCATGCGCTACGGCCAGCAGGCGCAGGAGGTGTTCAACTACTTCCGCGACAACCCGCAGGCCCAGGCCCAGCTGCGCGCCCCGATCTATGAGGACAAGGTCGTCGACTTCATCGTCGGCCAGGCCAAGGTGAAGGACCAGAAGGTCTCCAAGGACGAGCTCCTGGCCGAAGACGAGATGCCGGAAGGGTACGGGGCGTAAATCCTTCTCCCGGTCGGGAGAAGGAAAGACGCGCCGCAGGCGCGGCGAGGATGAGGGCGTGCGGCCTATCCGGAGAGTCCGGAACCCCTCACCCTCCCATCGGCTTCGCCGATGGATTTCCCTCTCCCGACCGGGAGAGGGAGGGGCGACCTTGCGCCGCCCGCCGACGCACGCGATATCCTAGCCCTGAAGGGGGCGGTCCGGCACGGCCGTCCTCGCATCGAGAAGGGCCTACCCCAATGGACTATACCCACCCCGCAATGAACCTCGTGCCGATGGTCGTCGAGCAGACGAGCCGTGGCGAGCGGGCGTTCGACATCTTCTCGCGCCTCCTGAAGGAGCGCGTGATCTTCCTGACCGGGCCGTTCGAGGACGGGATGTCCTCGCTGATCTGCGCCCAGCTGCTGTTCCTCGAGGCGGAGAACCCGAAGAAGCAGATCGACATGTACATCAACTCGCCGGGCGGGGTGGTGACCTCGGCTTTGGCGATCTACGACACCATGCAGTACATCAAGTGCCCGGTGGCGACGACGGTGATGGGCATGGCGGCCTCGGCCGGCAGCCTGATCCTGACCGCCGGCGAGAAGGGCCTGCGCACCTCGCTGCCCAACGCCCGGATCATGGTCCACCAGCCCTCCGGCGGCTTCCAGGGCAAGGTCTCGGACATCGAGCGCCACGCCGAGGACATCATCAAGACCAAGCGCCGGCTGAACGAGATCTACGTGAAGCACACCGGCCGCACCTATGAAGAGGTCGAGAAGACCCTCGACCGCGACCACTTCATGAGCGCCGAAGAGGCCAAGGCC
>DASPLZ010000197.1:0-4862 GCA_035627295.1 Phenylobacterium sp.
TTCGCGCCCACGCCCTACGCCGAACTCAACGGCGTGCTCGCCCACCTCCTCGAAGGCGCGCGCGGCGTCCTGAAGGAAAACTTCCTCGGCGCCTACCTGCAGGGCTCCTTCGCCGTCGGCGACGCGACGCCCTACAGCGACTGCGACTTCATCATCGTCACCCACCGCGACATCACCCTGGACGAATTGCCGGCCCTGCAGGCCCTGCACGCGGGCATCCATGAGCTGCCCGCGCCCTACTGGCATAACGGCCTGGAGGGCTCCTACGCGCCGAAGGACATCCTGCGCCGCTGGTCCACCGAGCCGCGCGATCCGCCCGGCGAGGCGCGGCCGGAAGGCTGGCTCGATCCGGGCATGGAGGGCCACTCGGCCCGCGCCTACCCCTTCTGGTACCTCGACCACGGCCACAAGACCCTGGTCCGCTCCGAGCACGACAACAGCTGGGTGGTGCGCTGGTGCCTCCGCGAGCGGGGCGTCACCCTGGCCGGGCCGCCGCCCAGCACGCTGATCGACCCGATCCCGGTGGAGGACCTGCGCCGCGAGGTGCGCGGGACCCTGGGCCGCTGCCTGGAGGCGGGGCTGGAGCCGATGCACCTGGTGGCCTGGCAGGCCTTCTGGGTCGGGCTTTTCTGCCGCATCCTGCACACCCTGGCCTGCGGCGAGGTGACCTCCAAGCCCAAGGCCATGACCTGGGCGATCGAGACGCTGGACCCGCAGTGGTCGCAGCTGATCGCCGCCGCCCGCGCCATGAAGAAGGGCGACCCGGAAGACTCCATGCGGCCGGCCGACCCGGCGAAGGTGGCGCAGACCCAGGCCTTCGCCCTCTACGTCCGCGACTGGGCGGACGCCCGGTTCCCGGACGCCCGATAGCAAGACGGGGTCCCGGTTTCCCGGGACCCCGCAAGCTCACCACCAGAAGATGTCGTAGACCACCTGCACGATGCGGCCGGTGAAGGTGTCGACGAGATAGGCGTCCTCGCCGACCCGCACCCATTCATAGCCGATCGGCGGGATCGGCAGGTCGTACTCCCACCAGTCGGAGATGTAGTAGCTGGGCCCCCACCAGCCGCGCGGCAGGATGTCCCCGTAGCGCCAGCTGCGATGGTAGTAGCCCACCGGCGGCCGATAGATCGACACGCGGAACCGCTGCGAGGGCCGCCAGACCTGCGGGTAGTCGCGCCGGTCGTAGCGCGGGCGCGGCCGGTTGCGGTCGCCGTCCCAGCGGCGGTTGTCGCGACCGTCCCAACGGCGATCGTTGTCACGACGCCCGTCCCAACGACGGTCGTTGTCGCGGCGGTTGTTGTCCCAGTCGCGGCGAGCATCGTTGTTGCGGTCCCAGTCGCGGCGGTCCTGGCCGTTGCGGCGCTGCAGCTCGCGCTGGCCGGCTTCGGTCGCGCGGCCGCGGGTCCACATGCCGGGCTGATCGCCGCGGCTGCGCAGCTCGCGGTTCGGCTGAGCCGCCTGGACCGGCGGCGACACCGCCTGCGGGCGCTCGCGGCGGGAAGCACGGTCGCCGCGGTTCTGGCCGGCGTCGCGGTTCCAGTTCGGACGGCCCTCGCCGCGGTTCCGCCACTCAGCCTGGCCGCGCGGGCGTTCGGGCGCGGCCTGTTGCGGCTGCGCTCGCTCGGCCCGTTGCGGACGCTCGGCCCGTTGCGGACGCTCGGCACGCTGCGGACGCTGGCCCTCGTCGCCGCTCCGCCGGCCTTCACGCTGGCCGCGGTCGCCGCCGCGTCGGCCGCCGTCTTCGGACGCGGCGGGGCGCTCGCCCCGGCCGCGCCCCTGGCGCTCCTGCGCCGCCGCTTCCACGGCCGTGGAGGCCAGGAGCAGCAGGGCCAGAGCGGTAGGCGTCAGCTTGTTCATTCTTCACTTTCCGTTGCCTCGCGCGCACGGCGCGGGCGAGATAAGTCCCTTGCGTCCGGCATGCGCCTTGCCGGCTGAACGAGGGTTGAACAGGAAAATGCCGGCCACGCCGCAGGACGTGATCCACTTCTGGCGCGAAGCCGGCCCCGCCAGATGGTTCGGCAAGGACGCCCGGTTCGACGACGCCATCCGCCTGCGCTTCGAGCCTGTGCATCACGCCGCCGCGCGCGGCGAATACGCCGCCTGGGGCGAGACGGCGGAAGGGGCCCTGGCCCTGCTGATCCTGCTCGACCAGTTCCCGCGCAACCTCTGGCGCGGCTCGGCCCACGCCTTTGCAACCGACCCCATGGCCCGCGCCATCGCCCACAAGGCGGTGCGCCGCGGCTTCGACCAGCAGGTGGAGGAAGCCTTGCGGCTCTTCTTCTACCTGCCCTTCGAGCACGCCGAGGACGTGCAGGAGCAGGCCCTGTCGATGGAGCTCTTCGCCACCCTGGGCGACCCGGAGTACCTGAAGTACGCCAAGCTGCACCAGGACATCATTGTCCGCTTCGGTCGCTTCCCGCACCGCAACGCCTGCCTGGGGCGCGAGACGACGCCCGTGGAGCAGGCCTTCCTCGACGACGGCGGCTTCGCCGGCTGACGGGTCAGCTGCCGGGCAGGACCGGGAATTCGCCCTGCTGCGAGTTGTTGCGCATCTGCACCGCCCCGAGGTCGGCCTGCGCGGCCTCGGCGGTCTGATTCCAGTCCTTGGCCTTGCGGCACACCCGACGGGTGAAGCGCGAATTGGGCTTCACCTCCTGGCGGCAGGACACACGGTCAGAATTGGCGTTGGCGGCGCTGTCGGCCACCTGGTCGGCGCTGGACGCGGTCTGCGCCACCGGCGCCACGGTCAGCGAGGACTCGATCAGCGGCAGGTTCGAGCCGGTCTCCGCCGCCTGGAACGACAGCGCCGCCAGCGCCGCGAGAATTGCGCTCACAACCATGCTCACCGCCCACCCATGTTCACGTTCGTACGCATCTGCACCCCGTTGAAATCGCCCTGCGCGGTCAGCGCCGTGCGGTGCCAGTCCCTGGCCTTGCGGCAAACCTTGCGCGTGAAGCGCGAGTTCGGCTTCACCTCCTGGCGGCAGGCCACCAGATGCGAGCTGGCGTTCTCTGCGCTGTCGGCCACGAACGCGGCGTCCTCGCGGGCCGCGGTCGGGACGTAGGACGCCACCTCCAGGATGAGCGCCTCCTCCGAGGGCCCCGTCCCCGGTGTCAGCAGCGCCAGACTGAGCAAAGCCCAACCGATCAAGCCAAAACCCCCAAGCTTTTCAGCGACGAGCTTGCCACGGCGACCGGCGCGCGCAAGCCGGTCCGCACAATCCTGACCGATTTGTAACCCGCGCCTGTGGACAGCAACGCGAAGTGATTCGAAGGCGGCGCGAATCACGCCAGCTTCGGGCCATGACGGCGCTCGCCTACGCCCAGACCGACACCGCCCGGCCGGACCACCCGGAACGGCAGTACCTCGGCCTGCTCGCCGACATCATGCTGACCGGCGCCAGGCGCGACGATCGCACCGGCACAGGCACCCTCGGCGTCTTCGGCCGGCAGATGCGCTTTGACCTGTCGCAGGGCTTTCCGCTGCTCACCACCAAGAAGCTGCACGTCAAGTCGATCATCTACGAGCTTCTGTGGTTCCTGCGCGGCGACACCAATGTGCGCTGGCTGCAGGATCGCGGCGTCAGCATCTGGGACGAATGGGCCGACGAGGCCGGCGAGCTCGGCCCGGTCTACGGCCGCCAGTGGCGCTCCTGGGCCGCGCCGGACGGGCGGGTGATCGACCAGATCGCCGGCGTGGTCGAAAGCCTGAAGGTGAACCCCAACAGCCGCCGCCACATCGTCTCGGCCTGGAACCCGGCGGACGTCGACGACATGGCCCTGCCGCCCTGCCACTGCCTCTTCCAGTTCTTCGTGGCCGACGGCAAGCTCTCCTGCCAGCTCTACCAGCGCTCGGCCGACGTCTTCCTGGGCGTGCCGTTCAACATCGCCAGCTACGCCCTCCTCACCTTGATGATGGCCAAGGTCACCGGCTACGAGCCCGGCGAGTTCGTGCACACGCTCGGCGACGCGCACCTCTACCTGAACCATCTCGACCAGGCGAAGCTGCAGCTGACCCGCGAGCCCCTGCCCTTCCCGACCCTGCGCCTGCCCGCCAAGCGCGACCTGCTCGCCTATGAGTACGAAGACTTCGAGCTGGTCGGCTACGAAGCCCACAAGACCATCAAGGCGCCCATCGCGGTCTGAGGCGTCGGCGGTGTAGAAGGCGGTCATGCCCGCCCCCATCCTCACCCTCGGCCCCGTCGCCCGCGCCCGGAACGGCGCCATCGGCCGCGACGGCGCCCTCCCCTGGCGGCTGAAGAGCGATCTCGCCCTCTTCAAAGAGCTCACGATGGGCAAGCCGGTGATCATGGGCCGCAAGACCTGGGACTCCCTGCCGCTGAAACCCCTGCCCGGCCGGCTGAACATCGTCCTCTCCCGCGACGGGACCTTCGAGCCCAAGCGTGCGACCGTCTGCGAAAGCTTCGACGAGGCGGTGCAGCTGGCCCGCGAGCAGGCGGCCGACGACGGCGCCGAGGAGGTCTGCGTCATCGGCGGCGCGGCGCTCTTCGAACTCGCCCTGCCCAAGGCGCGGCGCATCTATCTGACCGAGGTCGACGCCGAGCCCGAGGGCGACGTCGTCATGCCCGCCCTCGACGAAACCGGCTGGCGCGAGGTGCGGCGCGAGGCGCATCCGGCCGGGCCGGATGACGATCACGCCTTCGTCTTCCGCGTTCTGGAGCGTGGCTAGCTTTCCGCGGCGGACCCTCGGCATAGTGGCCAAAACGTCGGGAGGGCGCGCGTGATGGATTTCGAACTGGTCGCCGAGGGGCTGGAGTTTCCGGAGGGGCCGATCGCCATGGCGGACGGCTCGGTCATTCTCACCGAGATCAAGCGCAAGACGCTCAGCCGCGTCACCC
>DASPLZ010000198.1:0-3049 GCA_035627295.1 Phenylobacterium sp.
CACGGCCCTGGCGCTGGCCGAGCTGCGCGGCGGCGACGGCGATGCGGTGGTCCGCGCGGTGGTCACCGGCTACGAGCTGGCCGGCCGCATCCCCCGGGCGCTGGGGATCGACAACCTGCGCCGCTTCAACATCGCCAACCACGGCGTCGGGCCGGTGTTCGGCGTGGCGGCGGCGGCGGCCTCGATGATCGGCCTGGCGGAGGATCGGATCGGCGACCTGCTCTCCTACTGCGCCCAGCAGGCGTCCGGCTGCTACCAGTGGCTGCTGGACGTGGAGCACATCGAGAAGTCCTTCGTCTTCGCCGGGCTCGGCGCCCGCGCCGGCCTGCAGGCGGCGCTCTTCGTCGAGGCGGGGTTCCGCGGCGTGCGGAACGCCCTCGACCATCCGGCCGGCTGGATGGGCTCGGCGACCTTCACCGGCCCTGGCTCGGACGGCGACCGGGCCTATCTGATCGAGGACCTGGGGGTCCGCTCGGAACTGCCGCTGACGGCCTACAAGCGCTTTCCGGTCGGCGGGCCGACGCAGCCGGCGGTGCAGGGCCTGCTGGAGATGTTGCCGCGCCTCAAGATCGCCGAGGTCGAAAAGGTCCGCATCGAGATGCCGGGGCGCTGGGAGGCCTTCCGCGACGCGGAGATGCCGGCGCTCAACCTGCGCTACCTCACCGCCATCATCCTGCTTGACGGCGAGCTCGACTTCGTGGCCGCTCAGTCGCTGGAACGGATGCGCACCGACGCGGCCGTGCGGGAGGCGATGCAGCGGGTGGAGGTGGTCCACGACCCCAAGCAGGAGCACGCGCCCGGCGAGCCGCGCACCGAATCGGCCCGGGTGACCGTGTGGGAGCGCTCCGGCGTGCGCCATGAGGTCTTCGTGCCGCATGTGGTGGGCTTCCCCTCCCACCCGATGAGCCGCGCCCAGGTGGAGGAAAAGGCCCTCGGCCTGATGACGCCGGCCCTCGGCGCCGCCCGCGCCCAGGAGATCGTGGCGCGGGTGCGCGAGCTGGAGGCCGAACCGCGGGCCGCCGACCTCGTGGGCCTGATCGCCCGGTGAGCGCCGGCGCCGCCGCGTCCGCCGAGGGGCACATCCACGGCTTCGGCTCGAAGGGCTACCGCAGCTATGTCCTGAACGCGCTGCTGCTGATCTACATCCTGAACTTCATCGACCGGGGCCTGCTCTCGGTGGTGGCGCCGGCGATGAAGCCGGAACTGGGCATCTCCGACACCGCCTTCGGCCTGCTCACCGGCTTCGGCTTCGCCCTGCTCTACACCGTCGTCGGCATCCCGCTGGCGCAGGTCGCCGAGACCCTCCACCGGGTCTGGATCATGACCGTCTGCGTGGGCCTGTGGTCGCTGATGACCGCGCTCTGCGGCCTGGCGACGGATGTGACCGTCGGCTCGATCACCATAGGCGCCTTCTGGATCCTGCTCGCCTGCCGGGTGGGCGTGGGGATCGGCGAGGCCGGCTGCACCCCGCCCGCCAACTCGCTGATCGCCGACTACTACCCGCCCAGCCGCCGTTCCACCGCCCTCGGCTACTACGCCATGGGCGTGACGCTGGGCACGGTGCTGGCCAACCTGATCGGCGGGCCGGTGACCGACGCCTTCGGCTGGCGCTGGGCCTTCGTGGTGGTGGGCCTGCCGGGCCTCTTGATCGCCGCGGCCCTGAAGCTCACCGTGCGCGAGCCGCCGCGCGGCTACACCGACCCGCCGGGCACGCCGCGCCGCGACAGGCCCCGGTTCTCCGACGGCCTGCGCGAACTGGCCGCCAAGCCCTCGTTCTGGGCGATGGCGGCGGGGGCGACGATCGCGGCCTTCTGCGGCTACGGCATCGCCTCCTTCCAGTCCCTCTTCATGGCCCGCAGCTTCGGGCTTTCCGCCGGCGAGGCGGCGGTGCTGATCAATGCGCCGGTGGGGGCCGCCTCGGCCGTCGGCACGCTGACCACCGGCTGGCTGGCCGAGCGCCTGGTGAAGCGGCATCCCAACGCCATCGCCTGGCTGCCGGGGATCGGCCTGATCCTCTCGGCGCCCTTCTACCTCTGGGCCTTCACCACGCAGAACCTGTGGTTCGCGCTCCTCGGGCTCTGCATCGGCGGGGCGGTGAAGTACGGCTATCTGGCGGCCCAGTACACCATCGGCCAGGGCGTGGTTTCGGCGCAGGTGCGGGCGGTGGCGACCGCGGTGCTGCTGTTCATCGTCAACCTCCTGGGCTACGGCCTCGGACCGCTCTTCATAGGGGCGCTCAGCGACCTCCTCTTCGGCCTGCAGACCGCCGGCCTCGGGGCGGCGGATCTGACCCGCAAGGCCTGCGAGGGCGCCGCCTCGGCCGCCCTGAACGCAGACCTCAAGGCCGTCTGCGACCTCGCCCACCCCCAGAGCCTGCAGAACGCCCTGCTGGTCACCTCGACCTTCTACGCCCTCTCCGGGCTGTGCTTCCTGCTGACGTGCAGGTGGCTGCGCAGGGACATGGTCGCGCGATAACCAGAGGCGCCCGCCCCCTGCCTCCACAGCCGGATGGCGGAGCGCGGCCAGCCGGAAGCAAAGGCCGTCTTTCGCGGCCTTCGTGGGCCGCCAGGCGCAGGACTGTGGGGAGATCCAGGGAAGGCCCGCCGGCTGGCGATGCGCGCTGGAATGAATGGTCGGAGTGGCAGGATTTGAACCTGCGACCCCCGCGTCCCGAACGCGGTGCTCTACCAGACTGAGCCACACTCCGACTTTAGGGAGGGGCCTTATAGAGGCGTGGCGGGAGCCTTACAAGCGCGTCTGGAAGCGCCGTTGCATCGCGAGGAACGCTGCGCTATCTCACCGCCCTCGCGCCGGGCCGACGCCCGGAAAGCCGTTCCTGCTGGGGAATGGTGTAATGGTAACACTGCGGTTTTTGGTACCGTCATTCTAGGTTCGAGTCCTAGTTCCCCAGCCACTCCCCAAAATCCCGGATTCACCCAAGGACCCGCGTGCGGGCCGGGCGCCGGGCTGACGCAAATCCCGGAAACTCCGGCGCCTCAGCTCGGGTCCTCGTACTCCGGCGGCCGGGTGGTCAGCGGCGCGTTCGGGT
>DASPLZ010000199.1:0-13082 GCA_035627295.1 Phenylobacterium sp.
GCGGACCACGGTGGCCGCCCGTTCCATCCGCCGGTCGGCGGCTGCGCGCTCGGCGACCTCGGCGGTCTCGGGCGAGGCGCAGAAGACGTGGATGGCGATGCGCGGGGCCATGGCCTCGCCGAAGGCGGCCTCGGCGGCCGCATGCAGTTCGCCGACCGGGCCCTGCGCGCGGGGCGGCTCGGCGGCCGGCGGGCGGTAGTCCTCCTCGGGCAGGACGAGGCGCTCGCTGCGCTCGACCTCGGGGAGGTCGGCGAAGGGATCGTCGGCGCGGGCGCCGCGCCGGTCCGCCGGTTCGCTCCAGCGATCGTCGGAGGTCTTGAAGTCGTCGTCGGCCTCGAAGTCGAGGTCGAAGGGATCGGAACCGGAAGTCTGCGGCTTCATCGCTTGCCCTACTCCACCGCTTTTGCGATCGCGCCGCTGGACGCGTCCGCCGCCGTCGCCCCGGTGGCCTCGCCCGCGCGGTATTTCTCCAGGACCCCCCCGCGGCGGCCCGCATCCGCCGGATCCAGCCGGCGCGGCTCGATCAGGTCGCGCGGGTCGGCGATCTGGGCGGCCATGTTGGCGGTCACCGCGCAGCCGAAGTTGGGGTGCACCTTGTTGTTCATGGAGCGCGTGATGCTCTTCCAGTTCTCACCGCACTGCGGGCCGAGGGCGACGTAGCGCTCGTAGCCGACGATCAGCGGCGCGGCCGCCTGGCCGCGGGCGTCGTAGCCGACGATGCGAACCTGATCGCGCGGCACGCCGGTCTCGGCCAGGAGGTGGCGGACCCCTTCCACCATGCGGTGCACGGCGGCCGGGTCGCCCTCGCCGTTCGGCGCCTGGATGACGATCTCGCCGCCGTTGGCTTCCCACCAGCCGTCGACGAAGCGGGCGGCGGCGGCGTCCTGATTGGGCGAGAGCCCCTGGGCGTGGACCCTGAGCCGGATTTCCTCCGGCTGGCGATCGACCTCGATGGCGTGCTGCTCGGTCGGCGTGCGGACCTCGGCGGCCAGCTCGTCTCGCGAGCCCCCGGTCACGCAGGCGCCGAGCCCCAGGGAGGCCACGGCGGCTGCGAGAAGGAATCGGTGCGTCGACTGGATCATTCGATCACGTACCCGAAGGGTCCCTGATAGCTGCGCCCGGCGACGGCGGCGGTGGAGGTCTTCATGGTCTTGTTGAGCTTGCCGAGCAGGACCGTCTCCGGGTCGGAGGCGATCTGCAGGCCGTCGACCGGGGTCTGCAGGTTCTGCGGGCTGGTGGGGGAGACCAGGTAGGGGGTGACGATCACCACCAACTCGGTCTCGCCGGCGATGTAGTCGCGGCTGCGGAAGAGCGCGCCCAGCACCGGCAGGTTCATCATGCCCGGCAGGGAGTCGATCGCCTGCTTGGTGTTTTCCTGGAGCAGGCCGGCGATCATCATCGAGCCGCCGGAGGGCAGCTCGACGCTGGTCTCGGCGCGACGGACGTTAAGCGCCGGGATAGTGAGGCCGGCCGAGCCGTTGCCGTTGGAAAGGGCGAAGGCGCCCGCGGTGGTCAGTTCGGACACCTCGGTCGAAATCCGCAGAGCGATGCGACCGCCAGACAGCACCACCGGCGTGAAGCCGAGCCCGACGCCGAAGGGCTTGAAGGTGACGGTCACCCTACCGTCGTTGTCCTGTCCCACCGGGACGGGATACTCGCCCCCGGCGAGGAACTTGGCCGACTCGCCCGAGACGGCGGTCAGGTTGGGCTCGGCCAGGGTGCGCACCAGGCCGACGCGCTCGAAGGCCTGGATCATGCCGCTGGCCTTGTTCAGGCCCGGGCTGCCGGCGGTGTCCTTGATCGTCGCCGTGTCCCAGTTGCTGGCCGCGGTGGCGTCACGAACGACAAAGTCGCACATGCGGGTTGAGCCGGGTTCGCAAGGACCCTGTAGAACGGGCTGCTTGGTCGTGTTCAGATCGTAGCCGCCCGTCAGGCCGCCCAGCAGCTTGCCGTTGATGCCGAAGCCCGGGGTGTTGCCGAAGAGGTACTGCGGCTCGCCGACCTGGCCCAGCACCGCACTGGTGTTGAAGCCCAGCTGCTTGATCACGTTGCGCTGCATCTCGACGATGCGCACCTTCAGCATCACCTGGTCCTTGCCGGTGATGCTGAGCATGTTCAGCACCTGCTCGGGCTTGGCGACGCTGGCCCGGGCGATCTGCACGGCGCGGTCGGCGTCGGCGGCGCTGGCCACCTGGCCCGAGAGGATGAGGCTGTCGTTCATCGCATCGACCTGCACGCGCGAGCCGGGGACGATGCGGTTGATGGTGTGGGCCACGGCGCTGGTGTCCTGATCGACCCGGATGTCGAGCGACAGGATGCGCCGGCCGGCGGCGTCGAAGAACACCGCGTCGGTCTGGCCGGAGGCCATGCCCAGGACATAGATGCGGCGCGGCGACCGGAGCACGGCGTCGGCCACCACGGGGTTGGTGACCAGGAGATCGCGCACGTCGACCGGCAGCTCGATGATCGCCGACTTGCCGCGCGGCAAGGACAGCGACTGCGAGGCCCCGGCCGAGAGATCGACCCGGACCACGGCGGCGGCCGCAGCCGCCCCGGCGGCGGCGACCGCTGGAGCCTGGGCGGCCTGGGCGAGGGGCTGCGCCGACGCCGGGCCGGCGAGCGCCATCCCGGTCGCCAGCGCCAGGAGCATGAAGGGCGTTCTCATTGCACCGTCACCTCGGAAGGTTTGCCGGCCCGGATGATCCGCACGCCGGATGCGACCTGGCGGGGCGGCGTGCGGCCCCCAGCGAGGTCGGCGTAGGAGCGCAGCACCAGGGTCAGATCGCCCTGCGCCTTGGCGCGAGCCAGGTTCTCAACGTCGGCGGCGGGCACCTCCAGGGTCGCAACGGCGCCGACCATGGCCTTGGAGTCCTTGCCCGGCTCGGTGGCCTGATCGATCGCCAGCACCCTGACGTTGGTCAGCACCGCCTGGGTGACGAAGCCCTTGTCGGCCTCCTCGCTGCGGCGCGCCTGCAGGACGTCCACTCGGTCGCCCGGCAGGATGAACCCGCCGGCCCCGGTCTCGCTGTTCACCGGCACCCCGACCGCCCGCATACCGGGGGCGAGCATCACCGAGAGGTAGCCGCCCTCGCCGCCGCGCACGACCTTGCGCGCCGTCATCGGCTCGCCGGCGGCGATAGGCTCGCGGACCAGGGCGCCCTCGAAGGACGCCATCGCCGGGGGAGCCTCCGCCAGGTCCGTGGCGGCCTTGGCCGCGGTCTTGAGAAGGCCTTTGTCATCCTCCTTGGCCTTTGGCGGCGCGCCGTCGGTCACGAACGAGGCGTTGAGCGCCTCGACGGGCCAGTCCTGCCAATCCATGTCGGCGCTGGTCAGTTTCGTGCCGATCGCCAGGTCGCGCTTGGCGACCAGCACCCGGGCCATGGGCTGCGCCGGCGGCGCTGAAGCGAGGGTGGCGGCAGGCTGCGGCTTGGGCGCCATCATGCCGCGGACCAGAAGGGCCAGGCCGATGGCCGCGACCGCCGCGACAACCAAGATAACGATGCGAACCGGGCGCATGCTCGGCCTTTGATTTCCGCCAGCGGCGGCGTGGACGCCGGGTCGGCGGGCGTCCGCCGCCCCGACCCTGATTCGGACGCCGCCTTACTGGCGACTTCCCGCAACTTCGGTCGCCATAGTTAACGCGCGCCTAAGCGGCGCTTAGAAAGTAACGAGAACCCGCTGAGCGATGTCGGACGAAGGGAAGGCGGCCAGCGCGCCGACAGCGATCGCCATTCCATAGGGAACGTTCTCGCCGCGGGTGGCTAAACGGGACAGCCAGGATGGGCCGTGGCCGAGGATGGGAGACATCCGCCCTGAGCGCATGAACAGGAGGAACATTGCGAGAGCGCCGCCGGCGAGCGCCGTGACCATCAGATACTGCCCTAGCCCGGCGAGGCCCAGCCAAGGCATGGCGGCGGCGAACATCTTGGCGTCCCCACCGCCGATCCAACCCGCGGCGAACATGGCCATGCCGGCGAGCAGGCCGCCGAACCCCAAGAGCAAGGCCAGTCCCATCGAGGAAAGAGGAAGGCCGACTGCAGTCGCCGCAACGGGAAAGGTCCCCAGGAGGGCCAGTGAGATCCAGTTTGGGATCGTGAAGGTGGTGCAGTCTCGCAGGGCTGCGACAATCACCAGCGCCGGAAACGCCAGGGCCAGGATCAGTTGGAGAGAAACAGACATCCCGAACTCCGCGTCGCTAGGTCGACCCTAAGGCTTTGCTGATGAAGGGATGGTTGATGCGGTGCTCGGAGCGCCGACAGCGGGTTAACCGAACGCGGCGACAATCTGGCTCAAGGTGTTCTCGAGACTGGCCTGCAGCGAGCCGCCGGACGCGGTGACTCCGCCGATCACGGCGATCGAGATCAAAGTCGCGATCAACGCGTACTCGATCGATGTGGCGCCGCTGTCGGAGCGGAACTCATCGATCATTTGGCAAAACAGGCGCATCGCCGGAACCCTCGATGCAAGGATACGGGGAGTCATTGCTGCCAATGACTCCCCGTCCCGTTGAGTTTGGGCTCTCAGTTACTCGCCGAGCTTGGTGGCGATGGTGGTGAACTTGGTATTCAGGTTGGTGCCGATGGTGCCCAGCACGACGATGATCGCGACGGCGATCAGGGCGGCGATCAGACCGTATTCGATGGCCGTGGCGCCCGACTCGTCTTTCACAAAGCGGTTCACAAACTTGGTCATTGCTCGATCTCCTTTTTCTGCGAGCAGACATTGAGGGATCAAGCCTTGTGGCCTGCTCGCCCCGATAACGACGCCAATCTGCAAGACCTCACTTAATGTGGAGTAAATGTGGCAATTGTGGCCAAATTTTTCTTTGGTATACTTGAGTTTACTATTAGTATCTGTTAAGCATACAGCCTTGGTGCGGCCTTTTCCGAGCCGTCGACATTATGATTCCTGTGCACGCGAAGGCCGATTCCTTCAGGTTTTGTTGACCATTCCACTCTCAATCTCGCCCCGTCTTTTTCGAGGGGTCGCGCCATGCGCCTTGTTCTCGCCGCACTTCTAGCCGCCGCCGCGGGGGCCGCTCACGCCCAGACGATGACCGTCAACCTCGACCAGAGCCTGCGCCTTTCGCTGCCGGCGCCCGCCCGGGACGTGGTGGTCAGCAACCCCACCGTGGTCGACGTGGCCATGCTGACCCCCACCAGCCTGGTGGTGCTGGGCAAGGGCTATGGCATCACCAACCTGATGGTGGTGGACCAGGCCGGCCGCACCCTCATCGACCGCGAGGTGGTCGTGGGATCGTCTGACGCCAACCGGGTCTCGTTCTATCGCGGGCCGAACGTCACCAACTACGCCTGCGCCGGCCGCTGCGAGCGCACGCCCCTGCCCGGGGAAGCCGAGGAAGTCTACAAGACCCACGCCTCGCCCTACGGCGAACATGCCGAGAAGGCCGCGGGAGCCGGCGGGAAGCCTTAAACCTCGCATTAGGGACGCGAAGGTAGTTTGCCCCCAAGAGGGGGACTATCCGGCCCATGTTCATGGTGAAACCGTCATCGAAGCCGGGTTTCTGGCGGCGATTCCGGCGCGCCGAGAGCGGCGCGGCGGCCGTGGAGTTCGGCCTGGTCGCCCTGCCGTTCTTCATGCTGATGTGGGCGATCATCGAGCTTGGCATGGTGTTCTTCGTCGATGTGACGCTGGACAACGCCGTGGGCCGCATGTCGCGCCAGATCCGCACCGGCGAGTTCCAGTCCGCGGGCGGCACCGCCGAGACCTTCAAGAGCGCGGTCTGCAGCCGGATGCTCTGGCTCGAGTCGGGTTGCTCCTCGGTGCTGAGGGTCGATGTCCGCACCTTCGAGCTGTTCGCGGACGTCAAGGATGCGCCGCCTCCGACCACCGACCCCGAGAGCGGCGATCCGGAATTCAATTCCGCCAACAACTGCTTCCAGACGGGCGGGCCGACCAACATCGTGCTGGTCCGCGCCTTCTACGAATGGACGCTCTTCACGCCGCTGCTGGACAACTCGCTGGTCAATCTGGGGAACAACAAGCGCCTGCTGACGGCCGCGACCATCTTCCGGAACGAACCCTACGGGCCGGCGACGGAGCCGCCGTCATGCTGAGAAACCTGATCAAGGATGTCCGGGGCGTCTCGGCCATCGAGTTCGCCTTCGTGGCGCCGGTGATGATCCTGTTCTACCTGGGCATGGCCGAGCTCACCATGGGGCTGATGGCCGAGCGGCGCTCAAGCCACGCCGCTTCGGCGATCGGCGATCTGGTGGCTCAGAGCCAGGCGCTGACCAACGCCGATGTCGACGACATCTTCGAGATCGCCGACGAGCTGGTGAAGCCCTCGCCGGTGGCGACGCTGAAGTCGTGCGTCGTTTCGATCCAGGCCGACGCCAATGGAACGGCCGAGGTGAGGTGGTCCCGGACCCATCGTTCGCCCACCGATTGCCCCGCTGCCGGCACGGTGAGCGTGCCGGCCAACCTGATCGCCGCCAACGAAGGCCTGGTGATGAGCGAGGTGCAGTACGTCTACACCAGCCCTATCGCCCAGTTCCTGCCGGCGCCGATCACCTTCAAGGAACGGTTCTATCTGCGGCCTCGCCAGTCGACCTATGTGAAGCTGAAGCCGAACTAGGCCGCCTGCTTCAGGCCGTCGCCACGCACGAAGAGCAGGCCGACGAAGCCGGCGGCGAGCAGCAAGGTGATCATCGCAAAGCCGCCCTGCTGGGTCTTGAAAACCTGCGTGCCGAGGTTGACCAGGAACGAGCCCAGCCAGACCGTGGCCGTGCCCGAGAGCGCATAGACCCCGAAGAAGGCCCCCGTCTGCGACGGCGGCGTCAGGCGGGTCAGCAGGGTGCGGCTCGAGGCGTAGTGGGCGGTGATGAACACCGCGTTCGAAAAGCCGATCAAGAGGAAGACAAGCTCGGGCAGGGTGCGGAACACCGGCCCGTTCCAGAGCGGCGCGTGGGCGGCGGCGTCCCAGGTCCAGAAGTACAGAATCTTGTCGGGCGCCATGCCGAGGAAGGCGATGATGCCGAGGAGCGACATGCCGATCTCGATCTGCACCGCACGCTTCGGGCCGAAACCGGCGTCCAGCCAGCGGCCCACGAAGCCGCCGAGGGTGGCGAGCACGCTGAGCAGGACGCCATAGGCCAGCATCTCCAGCGCGCCCCAGCCCATCACGCCGGTGGCGTAGATGCCGGCGTAGATCAGGACGGCGGTCATGCCGTCGACATAGAACATCCGCGCCACCAGGAAGATCGCCGCGTCGCGGTAGTGGCGCATGTTGGCGACCATGCCCCAGAGGCTCTTCGCCCCGTCGCCGAGGGCCTTCAGCACCGGCACGCCGCTCTTGGGCGCATCCGGCGTGAAGAGGAACAGCGGCAGCGCGCCGATGGCGAAGATCGCCGCCGCCATCGGGGCGACGATGCGCTCGTGCTCATGGGTCGCGGTATCCAGGCCGAACAGCGGGGCGGACGGCACCCAGCTCCAGTCGACGTTGCCGGGCAGGGCGAAGGCCCAGGCGGTGAAGCCCAGCGCCAGGAGGGCGAACGCGTTGCCCAGCGCCAGGGCGAGTCCGGACGCCTTGTGCGCGCTCGCCAGCCCCGCCGCACGCACCAGCAGCGAGTTGTGCAGCACCTCGGTGTAGGTGAAGAGCACGCCGATGATCAGGGTCAGCAGCATGACCAGGGTCACCGACAGGCCCGAGCCGTCGGGCCTCGCCCACCAGAGCGCCCAGATCATCGGCAGCATCAGCGCCACGCAGAGGCCGAGCCAGGTCTTGCGGCGGCCCAGCTGGTCGATCGAGGCGCCCAGGAACGGCGCCGTCGCCATGACGATCCAGCCGGCGTACTGGCTCCAGCGCGAGACGATCTCCTGGCCCCTCACCGGGTCGCCGACCATGGTCGCGGCGACGTAGGGCATGAAGATGTAGATGGTGATCAGGATGACGTAAGGGTTGCGCGCGCCCTCGAACAACGACCAGGCGAGGCCGCCCCTTCCGAGCTTGCCGTCGCCGTCGTACTCGGAGATCGGCGGCACGTCGGCCACGGCGGCGGGGCCGTGGGCCTCGAGGGCTGACGGATCTGGCACGCTTGGCTCCCTCCCCGACGCGCGTCTTTGGCGCTTGAGGCTAAGGCTTAGCGCGCGGGCGGGGATTGTCATCGGAATTCGCCGCGACGCAGTGCGTCCTTCGAGACGGCCGCTCGCGCGGCCTCCTCAGGATGACTAAGACAGCAGATGCACAAACCTAGTCATGGTGAGGAGCGGCGAAGCCGCGTCTCGAACCACGCAAGCCGCCTCCGCGCTACGCCAGCGCCTTGTCCGCCGCCTTCAGCGCGTCCTGGGTCGAGGCCGCATGGCCCTGGGCGGCCAGCGCCTCGCAGAGCGCGGTCAGGCACAGGCGCACATGCCAGGGCGTGGCCGAGGCGCCCATCAGGCCGATGCGCCAGACCTGGCCCTTCAGGGGGCCAAGGCCCGCGCCGATCTCCAGATCCCAGTGCTTGAGGACGTGGGCGCGGACGGCGGCCTCGTCGACGCCCTCGGGCACGCGCACGGTGTTGAGCTGCGGCAGGCGGTCGGCCTTGGCGACGAGGAACTCCAGGCCGATGGCCTCGAGGCCGGCCGCGAGGGCTTCGTGGGTCCGCTGGTGGCGCACGAAGGCGGCCTGCTGGCCCTCCTCGAAGAGGGCGACCAGCGCCTCGTGCAGGCCGTAGAGGGCGTTGATCGGCGCGGTGTGGTGATAGCTGCGGCCGCCCTCCCCGCCCCAGTAGCTCATCAGCAGGCCGAAGTCGTAGAGCCAGTTGCGCGGCTTTTCCTTGCGCGCGGTGATCGCCGCCTGGGCCCGGGGGCTCAGGGCGATGGGGGCGAGGCCCGGCGGGGCCGAGAGGCACTTCTGCATGCCTGAATAGATCACGTCGGCGTCCCAGGCGGCGGCGTCCACCGGAATGCCGCCCAGCGAGGTCACGCAGTCGACGATGGAGAGGGCGCCGGCCTTGCGCGCTGCGGCGCAGAGCGCGGCGGCGTCGCTGCGCACGCCGGTGGAGGTCTCGGCGTGGACGAAGGCCAGCACCTTGGCCGGCCCCTCGGCGAGCGCGGCCTCGACCTTGACGGGATCGACGGGCTTGCCCCACTCGTGCTCGACGGTGGTGACGGACGCTCCGGCGCGCTCGGCCATGTCGGCCATGCGGGTTCCGAAGACGCCGTTGATGGCGATCACCGCCCGGTCGCCGGGCTCCAGCAGGTTCATGATCGCCGCCTCCATGCCGGCGGTGCCGGGCGCCGGCAGCGGGATGCAGGCGTAGCCTTGCGCGTTCATCAGCCGGGCGAGGCCCGCCTTGATGTCCTCCATCAGCGCCTGGAAGTCGGGGTCGAGGTGGCCGATGGTCGGACGGGCGAGCGCGGCCAGCACGCGCGGCGAGACGTCGGAGGGGCCGGGACCCATCAGGATGCGCCTGGGCGGCGTGAAGCTCTGCATGACCTTTTCCCCTTCGTTCGTTGCGCGGTTGCTTAGGGGGTGAGGCGGGCGAGGGCAATTCTCCCTTCCCCCCCGAGAGGAGAAGGGGTCGTGGGTCATCGCCCTCGACCGTGAATGCGGCGAGGTTGGGAGGGCGGTGCGGAGCGCCGAGACGGGTGGGGCTATCCGGCGTCTCCGCTGCAGCGGCGAGTCAGCAAGACCCCACCCGAGCCGCTTCGCGGCCCACCCTCCCCACAAGGGGGAGGGAGATCACGCCTTCTTGTCCGCCTCGATGGCCGCGGGGCTCACCGCCTGGCGCTCGCCGTCGAGGACGGGAGCGATGGGCTCGGGTTGGGCGTGGCCGCCGGCGAAGCTGGCGCCATGCGACCAGCGCTTCAGCAGCGGGCTGATGACGATGAAGGCGACGCCGAAGCCGAGGCCCCACCAGCCCAGCATGCCGAACACCTCCAGCGAGGTGCGGAGCGCCGCGCCGGGGTCGAGCACCTGGCCGCCGACCGTGTGGGTGCCCGCCATGCCGGCGATCCAGCCGCCGACGTACTGGGCGATGGAGCTTGAGAGGAACCAAACCGCCATCATGAAGGACACCACCGAAGCCACCGAGAGCTTGGTGATCTCCGAAAGGCCGACCGGCGAGAGGAAGAGCTCGCCGGTGGTGTGCAAGAGGTAGAGCAGGCCCAGCATGATCAGCGGCAGCTTGAAGGCCGCATCGGCCATGCCCGCGCCCCAGACCACCACCAGGAAGCCGAGCCCCACCTGCACGAGGCCGAGGCCGAACTTCAGCACCGGGTCGATGTCGATCCCGCGCTGGGCCAGGCCCGCCCAGAGGGCCGCGAAGATCGGCGCGAAGATCAGGATGAAGCCGGCGTTGAACGACTGGGTCTGGGCGGCCCCGATGCCGGTGTCGATCCAGCTCCACCAGCCGGCCGGCTGGATGCCCGCCTCGGCCAGCTGCGCGGCGGTGCCCACCGGCATGCCGAGGAAGCTGGTCGCCTGGCCGGTAATGGCCAGGTCGACGTTGCGCGCGGCGAAGAGGTTCAGCGAGGTGCCGGCCTGTTCGAAGAGGGTGAAGAACACCACCGAGCCGAAGATCAGCACCAGGGCCAGCATCATCCGCTCGCGCTCGACCTTGGTGCACTTGGTGGCCATGAACCAGATGATGAAGCCGAGCGAGAGCACGGTGCAGATGCCAAGGCCGATGCCGACCAGGGCGTTGCGCTGCACCAGCAGCCAGACGCCGGCGACGCCGATGATGGCCAGGATGTAGATCAGCCACTCGCGATTGATGGGGCCGGCGACCGGCGCCTTCAGCAACTCCGGATTGGGCGGCTCGCCCTTGCCCTGCAGCAGCGGCTTGCCGAGCACGAAGACCACCCAGCCCAGCGCCATGCCGACGCCGGCGAGGCCGAAGCCGGCCCACCAGCCGACGTACTGGCCGAGCAGGCCGCAGAGCACCGAGGCCCAGAAGGCCCCGAGGTTGATGCCGTAGTAGTAGAGGGTGAAGCCGGAATCCCGGCGCGGGTCGCCCTGCGGATAGAGCTGGCCGACGATGGTGGAGATGTTGGGCTTCAGGAAGCCGACGCCCATGATGATCAGCGAGACCGCCAGGTAGAAGGCGTTGACGCCCTTCTGATCGACGCTCTTCTCCATGGTGTAGGCGCCCTCGGGGATCACCGCCGGCAGCGCGCCGCCCGGCGGCAGGCCCTTGATCGCAAGGCCGCCGCCCTCGGCGGGACCGAACTCGTACTTCTGGCCGCCGACCACGATGTGGACCTGGCGGCCGTCGGCGCGGCCTTCGCCGGCCACCTCGTAGCGCTGGCCCTGGTAGATCAGGTCCTGGGTGGCCGGGCGGCCCTCGTAGGCCATGGTCAGGTGGCCGGCGACCAGCAGGAGCGCGCCGAAGGCCACCGCCTTACGGGTGCCGAGATAGCGGTCGGCCAGCAGGCCGCCGATCAGCGGCAGCAGATAGACCAGCGAGGTGTAGGAGCCGTACTGCGCCCCGGCCGTGGCGTCGTCGAACAGCAGGTGCTGGGTCAGGTAGAAGATCAGGATGCCGCGCATCCCGTAGTAGGAGAACCGCTCCCACATCTCGGCGAAGAACAGGATTCGAAGGCCCGGCGGGTGGTTCTTCACCATCTGCATCAGCACCGGCAGGCCGGTGGCGAGGGTGATGACGATCCCGATGAGGATGACGATGTTCATGCGCCGATGCGGCCTTCCCTAGACGGCGGCGGACCTCTTGGGGCCTTGCGCGCGCCGAAACATTCCCGATTTGGCAGGGACATGAGCATGATGACGGCGCAGGCACAAGCAAAGGCGCGCCGATGGGATGGAGCGCGCCGGCCGCCCATGCGTTGTGCCAGCGAGCTTCGAGGAGCGCGCCATGACCGACCCCAACCACCCGATCACCATCCAGCCCGCCCGCCAGCGCTGGCGGGCCAAGTACGCCGGCCACGTGATCGCCGACAGCGCCGACGCCCTGGTGCTGCGCGAGGCGAACTATCCGCCGGTGGTCTACTTCCCGCGCGAGGATGTCTCTATGGAGTACATGGCGCGCACCGACCACCACACGCACTGCCCCTACAAGGGCGACGCCAGCTACTACACGCTGAACATGGACGGCGAGCTCTCGGAGAACGCGGTCTGGACCTATGAGGCCCCGTTCGAGGACGTCGGCCTGATCAAGCACCGGCTCGCCTTCTATCCGAACATCGTCGAGATCTATGCGGTGGACGACGCCGAGGTGAACCCGCACGCGAGCCGCGAGGAGATCGACGAGGTGATCCTGCACACCGACTCCGGCTCCGGCGCCAGCCAGCGCGAGCACTACCGGCCGAACGCCGGCCTGCCGGGTGGGCCGCTGGAGGGGGCGTAGCCTCCTTCTCCCGGCCGGGAGAAGGAAAGACGCGCCGCAAGGCGCGGCGAGGATGAGGGCTTCAGGACTCTCCGGAGAGGGCGCAAGCCCTCACCCTCCCGCCGGCTCCGCCGTCGGATTTCCCTCTCCCTCCAGGGAGAGGGAAGCTCAGTACGCCAGCGCCTCGAAGACCGGCTCGATGCGGCCCTGCCAGGGGCCGTTGTAGAGGTCCAGCAGGCGCTCGGCCGGGGTGACGCCTGAATCGGCGATCTCCTCCAGGTCGGCGAGGTAGCCGGTCTCGTCGACCATGCCGCCGGAGAGGTTCCCGCGGGCCTTGAGGCCCTGGCGGGCGATGGCGACCATGTCCACCGCCACGTCGCGCGCCGAGCGGCCGCCGACCTCGGCCTTCAGGCCCAGGCGGGTGACGTCGCGGCGCAGGCGCTCGTGGTCGTCCACCGCCCAGCCCTTGCAGAGGTCCCAGGCGGCGGCGAGGGCCGCGTCGTCGTAGAAGATCCCCGCCCACAGCGCCGGCAGGGCGCAGATGCGGCTCCACGGGCCGGAGTCCGCGCCGCGCATCTCCAGGTACTGCTTGAGGCGCACCTCGGGAAAGGCGGTGGTGGTGTGGTCGGCCCAGTCCTTGAGGGTCGGCTTCTCGCCGGGCAGTTCCGGCAGCTTGCCCTCCATGAAGTCGCGGAACGAGCGGCCGGCGACATCGACGTACTTGCCGCCGCGCTTGACGAAATACATCGGCACGTCGAGCGCATAGCGGGCGTAGGCCTCGTAGCCGAAGCC
>DASPLZ010000200.1:0-4706 GCA_035627295.1 Phenylobacterium sp.
ATCAGGTGGCGCATGGCGCGGTTGGACCAGAAGTAGGCGATGGACTCGCGCAGCGGCGGCGGCTGCGCGGCGACGGCGGTGCGGCCTTCGGAGAAGCCGCGCGGGGCCTCCTTGAGGAAGAAGTGCACCGCGATGGCCAGGGCCAGGCCCGGCGCGCCGACCACGAAGAAGGCCGCGCGCCAGCCGTACCGGTGGGCGACGAAGCCGCCGACCACCAGGCCCAGGAGCATGCCGATGTTGGCGCCGAGCGCGATGATCGACATCACGCCCGAGCGCTTCTCCGGCGGGTAGTAGTCGGCGAGGATCGAATGGCTGGAGGGGTTCACCCCCGCCTCGCCGACGCCGACGCCGAACCGGGCCAGCAGCAGGTGCCAGAAGTTGCCGGCCAGGCCGCAGATCACGGTCATGGCCGAGAAAGCGGCCAGCGACAGGGAGATGATCGTCTTGCGCCCGCCGCGGTCGGCCAGCATGGCGATGGGCAGGCCGAGGGTGACGTAGAAGGCGGCGAAGGCCAGGCCCCCAAGGAAGCCCAGCTGGGTGTCGGTGAGGGCGAACTCGTGCTTGATCGGCTCGGCGAGGATCGAGACGATCTGCCGGTCCATGATTGAGAAGGTGAAGGCCAGGAACAGCAGCGCCAGCGCCGTGCGCCGGCGGGCCACGAAGCCGGCGTCTTCCGCGCGCGGCGGCGCGGCGGCGGGAGCCCCCAGGGCCTGGTCGGTCATGCGCCGGCCTCGTTCAGGCTGAGCATCAGGAGGCGCTCGGGCGCGACGCGGCCCGCGACCATTTCCGCGAAGGCCCGTCGGCAGGCGTCGGCGCCGGCGACCTGTTCGACGGTGCGCAAGTGGGCCGTCTCGCGCGCGATGCGCAGGGCCTCGGCCTGGGCGCGCTGGCGGATGACGCCGGCCCCCAGCTCGGCGTCCCGCTTGGCGATCTGGCCGGGGGCGAAGAAGAAGGTCGGCGCTGCGCCGGGCAGGTCCGCGCGGGGGCCGCGCTCGGTCCAGTGGGTGGCGCCGACGACGCAGCTGTAAGTGAGATTGTCGCCGAAATGGTGGTGGGTGCGCGAGCGGGCGTCGGCCGAGCCGGCCATGTCGACCAGCACCGTCGGGATGGAGGCGTCGAGGCTCTCGATCTTGCCATAGGCGATCACCTGGTCGCAGACGCCGAGGCCCTGCACGAAGCCGATGTTGCCCGCGGAGGTTACGCCGACGACGTGGACCGGGTGGCCTTCGCGGCGGTGGGCGAAGCTGGCCAGGCCCCAGCCGGTCTTGGACGAGGCGCTGAGGATCACCAGCTGGCGGGCGCCGAACCAGCCGTTGTCGGCCAGGAAGTCGTCGACGATGAAGCTGGTGGTGAAGAGCGGCACGAGGGCCGAGCGTTCGGCCTCGAGGCCCTTCAGTTCCGGCGGGTCCTCGGCGGTGCGCAGGAAGCGGTTGTAGACGTCGGCGAGGGGTTCGCGGTGGGCGGCGGCGTCCTTGAAGCCGCGGCGGGTGACCTCGCCGGGCTCCAGCACGACGTGCGAAGCCATCGGCAGGAAGCCCCAGATGCGCTCGCCGGCCTCGATCTCCTCGTGGCGCGAGGCGGTGACGGTGGCGAAGCCCCAGACGGGGATGATCCCCCAGGGCAGGTCGACCGGATAGGCATGCCAGTAGCCCAGCATGTCGCCGGAGACGCCGTAGGTGACGTTGTTGGCGGTCAGGGCGAAGGTGTCGACCTTGGCCAGCACCTGGCCGGGCGCGAGCTCCGGCAGCGGGCGGCGGACGAGGCGGGTCTTCGTGAGGTCGTCGCGCTGGACCTCGATCTGGGTCAGTTCGGGCATGGCATCAGGCTCGGCGGCGCAGGGCGATGAAGAGGAAGAGGAGGGTCAGTGGAATGAAGATGAGCGTGGTGTAGTGCTCGGGCGGGTGGTGGCCTGACGCCGGCGGATGGAAAACCCAGGCCCGGCCGGCCAGCAGAATCTTCTCCAGCAGCAGCAGCAAGAGGAAGAGCGGCGTCAGGGTCGGGTAGCGCAGGGCGACCGCCAGGATCGCCAGGCCCCAGGGGATCTGGGTCGCGCCCTTCCAGGCGAAGAGGCTGACCACGGTTTCGCGTCGGCCGGCCAGGTCCATGCCGGCGATCACACCGGCGCCGCCGTCGGGCAGGTAGCTGTGGATCAGGCCGGGCACGATGGTCAGGACGGCGAGCAGGCCCAGGTAGATGCGTGCGGCGCGGCCGTCGTAGCCGGCGTCCAGCGGGCGGGGAAGGAGCGGGTTCATTGGGTGCTCGCGATGAAGGCGTTGACGTGGGCGACCAGCTCGTCGGGGACGTCTTCCTGCAGGAAGTGGCCGGCGGTCTCGAAGACGTGGTGCGGCTGGCCGGCGGCGCCGGCGACGGCGGCCTGCAGCTTCCTGTTGCCGCCGCGGGCGACCGGGTCCTGGCCGCCCCAGAGGGTCAGGAACGGCTTGTCGTAGGCGCAGAGCCTGGGCCAGGCGGCGCGGTTCAGCGGCGCGCCGGGGTTGTCCGGCTGCACGGCGATCAGCACCGGGAACTTGGTGATCCCGGCCTCGTAGCGGCTGTCGGGGAAGGGGGCCTGGTAGGCGGCGGCCTCGGCGTCCGACATCGGGTGGGCGCGGGCCGGGCCGAAACGGTCCCACGGGAAGGCGGTCGCCTCCTTCATCAGGCCGACCCACATGCGCATGAACTCGCTCTCGCCCTCGCCGAGCGGCAGGCCGGTGTTGGCGGCGATCACCCGGGCGAAGCGCTCGGGGTGCTGGGCGACCAGATAAAGACCGATGGTCCCGCCCCAGTCCTGGCAGAAGAGGGTGATGTCGTTGAGATCCATGGCGGCCAGCCAGTCGGCCATCCACTGGTAATGGCGGGCGAGGGTGTAGTCGTCCTTCGACGCCGGCTTGTCCGAGCGGCCGCAGCCGACCAGGTCGACCGCGATCACCCGGTGGCCGGCGGCCAGCAGGCCGGGGATCATCTTGCGGTAGAGGTAGCTCCAGCTCGGGTTGCCGTGCATCAGCAGCACCGGCGCGGCGTCGCGCGGGCCTTCGTCGACGCAGGCGATGCGAAGCGGCGTGCCGTCGCCGGCGTCGATCTCGGTGTAGTGCGCGGGCCAGGGGAAACCGGGCAGGTTCTCGAACTGGCTGTCGGGCGTGCGGAGGATGTCCATGAGCGCGTCTCGGGGAGGATGGGTCAGCGGGGGTGTTCGGCGACCCGGCGGAGGAAGATCTCCGCAATCTCGTCGCCATGGGTGTCCTGCAGGAAGTGGCCGGCGTCAGGCAGAAGGTCGAAGGTCGCCTGCGGGAAGCGCGCGGCCCAGGCCCGGCCCCACGTCTCGGTGAAGACGTCGTCGGCGCCGCCCCAGATGAAGTGGATGGGCTTTCTCCAGCCGTTCAGCGCGGCGAAGTGTCGGGCCTGGGCCTCGGCGTTTCCGCCCTCGGGATTGTCGAACGGCAGGCTGAGCGGAAAGCGCCGCGGCCCCGCATGGCCGGCGTGGCCGAGCCCGGCGTGCGGGGCGTCGTAGCCGCGGCGCACGGCGTCGGCCTCCGGGCCCAAGTCGGGGTAGGCGGCCTTCTCGATGATTCCGAAGAACTCTGCGCCCTTCAGCCGGCCGGTGGCGCGGGTCATCAGCCAGCCGAGGGAGAGCGGCTCGGGCACGTTCTCGGCGAAGAGGCCGCCGGGCTTCCAGCGCGCATTCCACTCGCGGATGGCCGGCGTGTAGTCGAACCCGGCATGGTGCAGCCAGGTGTTCATGACCACCAGGCGGGCGAAGCGCTCCGGATGCTCGGCGGCATGGGCGAGGCTCGTCGGGCCGCCCCAGTCCTGGCCGAAGACGGTGACGCCGGTCAGCTCGAGTTCGGCGATCAGCTGGCCCAGGGCGCGGGTATGGCGGGCGATGGAGTACCAGCCGTCGTCGATCACCTTGTCCGAGCGCCCGAAGCCGATGTGGTCGGGCGCGATGCAGCGCCAGCCGGCCTGGGCGAGCTGCGCGACGATGTGGCGGTTGAGGTAGCTCCAGGTCGGCATCCCGTGGGTGAGCAGAGCCACGGGGCCGTCTTTCGGGCCGACGTCGAGGTAGTGCAGGCGCAGGCCCTCGAAGTCGATGTAGTTGGGCGGCCAGGGATAGTCCGCCAGCGCTTCGAAGCTGGCGTCGGGCGAGCGGACGAAGGGCACGCCCGCCGGGGTTTCCTGGACATCGAGCAGCGTCATCGTCGTCAGCCCGGCCAATAGATGTATTCGTCGGCGGCGGTGGCCTTCTGCTCGAGGGTCTTGTCGACCGTCACGGGCATCTGGCCGGTGTAGGGGAAGAGCGCGCTCTTGCCGCCGCGGCGGTGCTCGGCGATGGCGGCCTTCAGCTCGGCGACCTTGGCGGGATTGGCGGCGGCCAGGTTCTGCTGCTCGGTCGGGTCGACCGCGAGGTGGAACAGCCAGTCCTTCTTCGGCCGCTCGGAGGTCTGCAGCTTCCAGCCGCCTTTCAGCACCGCCAGATAGTGGCCGTCCTGCCAGAAGATCGCCTCGTGCGGCGGCGCCTGCGGGCGCGGCCCGCCGGTGAGGTAGGGCAGCAGGTTCGCCCCGTCGATCGGCCGGTCGGCCGGCGGCGCGGCGCCGGCGGCGGCGGCCACGGTGGGCAGGAGGTCGATGTGGCTGACCGGGTCCTCCAGCCGCGTGCCCGGGGCGATGCGGCCGGGCCAGGACACGAAGTAGGGCACCCGGATGCCGCCTTC
>DASPLZ010000201.1:0-3761 GCA_035627295.1 Phenylobacterium sp.
GGGGCTGATGGCCACCGGGGCGACCATCGTGATGATGGAGAAGTTCGACCCCGAGAAGGCCCTCGAATACATCCAGAAGTACAGGATCACTCACGCCCAGTGGGTGCCGACCCATTTCGTGAAGATGCTGAAGCTGCCGGAGGACGTGCGGGCGAAGTACGACACCTCCTCGCTGCAGGCCGTCTTCCACGCCGCCGCGCCCTGCCCGGTGCCGGTCAAGGAGCAGATGATGGCCTGGTGGGGCCCGATCATCCACGAGTACTACGCCGGCACCGAGGGCAACGGCATGACGGTGATCGGCCCCGAGGACTGGTTGGCCCACAAAGGCTCGGTCGGCCGCTGCATCAACGCCGAGGTGAAGATCGTCGGCGACGACGGCGAGGAACTGGGTCCCCGCCAGGAGGGCATGGTCTACTTCGCCGGCGGCGGCCAGTTCGAGTACCACAACGACCCGGCCAAGACCGCCGAGAGCCGCCACCCGAAGGGCTGGACCACCCTGGGCGACGTGGGCTGGGTGGACGAGGAGGGCTTCCTCTACCTCACCGACCGCAAGAGCTTCATGATCATCTCCGGCGGGGTGAACATCTATCCGCAGGAGCTGGAGAACCTGCTCATCACCCACCCGAAGGTGGCCGACGTCGCCGTGGTCGGCGCCCCGGACGAGGAGATGGGCGAGAAGGTGGTGGCGGTGATCCAGCCGGCCAACTGGGCCGAGGCCGGCGACGACCTGGCGGCCGAGCTCACCGCCTTCGCCCGCGCCAACATCAGCCATGTGAAGGCCCCGCGGAAGATCGACTTCATGGAGGAGCTTCCGCGCCACCCGACCGGCAAGCTCTACAAGCGCCTGATCCGCGACGCCTACTGGGGCAAGGAGGGCTCGAAGATCGTCGCCTAGCCGGCGCGCCGGGAGGTCCTCCGGCGGCGTGCGACAGCCCGCCGCGCGGCGGAACGGCGTTCTTTACCTAAGGTTATCCATGATTCGCGACACTGCGGCGATGGGGCAGTCGACCACCGCAGCGTTGCGGGAAGCCTTCGCCGATCGTCGGCGCCAGCTCAGGCTGCGCGTGGGCCTGGCCGTGCTGATGGCCGCCACCTTCGGCTATATGGTCGGCTGGGTCGTCGTGGCCGTCTGGGCCGGCGCCTATCTGGCGCTGCAGGCGTTGGAGACCCGCCTCCTGGCCCGCGAGGGGTTGCCGGATTGGGCCGGCCTTTCGCTCCTGTCGGCCAACAGCGTCGTCTTCGGCCTGCTGGCTGCGACGGGGCCGGTGATCGACGGGGTGTGGGGGCTGGCCAGCGGGGTCTGCCTGCTCTGCGGCGCCATGCTCAACGCCGCCCTCACCAGCCAGAGATCGGGCGCCGCCTTCGTGGCTTCGGCCGCGCCCTTCGCCCTCTATCTGCTCGCCTCGCCCCTGGCCGCCGTCGCCCTGGGCGCCCAGCCGCACCAGGCCGTCTCTCTGGCCGCCGCCGGGGTGCTGATCATCGTCTGCAGCGGCATGATCTGGCGCGCCGCCGCGAACGCGCTGAACGCCGAGCGCGCCGCCCGCGCCCGCGCCGAGGCCGCCGACGCGGCCAAGTCGGCCTTCGTCGCCATGGTCGGCCATGAGCTGCGTACCCCGATCAGCGCCATTCTGGCCGGCGCCGCCGAGGCCGCCAGGCACGGCTCCGGCGGGGAGCGCGACGCCAACCTGGCGCTGATCGCCTCCTCCGGGCGGATGATGCGCACCTTGCTGGACGACCTCCTCGACCTCTCGAAGATCGAGGCCGGCAAGATGGGCGTGGAGGCCATCGCCTTCGACATGCGCCAGCTGATGCTTGAGACCGTGCGCTTCTGGGCGCCGGAAGCGCGCCGGCGGCGCCTGAGGTTCCGGCTGAACGGCGCGCGGCGCCTGCCGGGCTGGGCGGCGGGCGACCCGACCCGCATCCGCCAGATCCTCAACAACCTCCTCTCCAACGCCCTGAAGTTCACCGAGGCCGGTGCGATCACCCTGCAGGTCACCGCGGACGGCGAGGGGCGGTTCAGCCTCTCGGTCTCCGACACCGGCCAGGGCATGACCGAGGACCAGCAGGCGCAGCTCTTCCAGGTCTACGGCCAGGCCAGCGGGAGCGTCGCGCGGACCCACGGCGGCACCGGCCTTGGCCTCAACATCAGCCGCGAGCTCGCGCGGCTGATGGGCGGCGACCTGACGGTGACCAGCCGGCCCGGCGAGGGCTCGACCTTCACGCTGGACCTCCCCCTGCCGCCGGCGCAGCGGCCGCAGGCGGCGTCGCCCGCGCCGACCCCCGAGGCCCTCCGCGTGCTCATCGTCGACGACCACGAGGTGAACCGGCGGGCCTTCTCCATGATCCTCAAGAGCGCCGGCGCGGAGATCGCCGTCGCGGTCGACGGCGAGGACGCCCTGGCGATGCTCGCGGTCCAGCCGTTCGACCTGGTGCTCATGGACCTCAACATGCCCAGGCTCGGCGGCCTCGCCGCCGCCCGCCGCCTGCGCGCCGAGCCGGGCCCCAACCGGCAGGTCCCGGTGATCGCCCTGACCGCCTCGGTCTCGCCGGCGGAGCAGGCCTCCTGCCTGGACGCCGGCATGAACGCCTTCGTGATGAAGCCCGTGGAAGCGGCCGAACTGTTCGCCGCCATCGAGGCGGTCCTGACGCCCGCGGACGGCGAAGCCGCACGTTCTGAGACCGAGGCCGCCTAGGGCGGTCGACCGCCCTGCGTGGTTCGAGACGCGGCTTCGCCGCTCCTCACCATGACTAAGCAGGGTTGGCGCTTTGCTGACTTCGTCATCCTGAGGGCCCGCGAAGCGGGCGTCTCGAAGGACGCAGGGCCGATCAGCGCTTTCGACGGCCTGCCCGACCGCCGAGCTCGACCCAGGCCGGCGCATGGTCGCTGGCGCCGTCCTCGCCGCGGACCCAGCGGTCGACGCCGGCCGCCTTCAGCCGCGGGGCGAGGTCCGGCGAGAGCAGCAGGTGGTCGAGCCTGAGGCCCTGGTCGTTCGGCCAGCGGTTGCGCAGATAGGCCCAGAAGGTCCAGGGCGGCGCCTCCGGATGGGCGGCGCGCAGGGCGTCGGTCCAGCCCTGGTCGAGCAGCCGCCGATAGGCCGACCGCACTTCCGGCTGCAAGAGCGCGTCGTCGGCCCAGCGGTGCGGCTGGTAGATGTCGGCTTCGGTCGGGACCACGTTGAAGTCCCCGGCCAGCACCACCGGCGCGCCGCTGGCCAGCAGGGCCTCGGCGTGGGCGATCAGCCGCTCGAACCAGGCCAGCTTGTAGGCGAACTTCGGCCCCGGCCGCGGATTGCCGTTCGGCAGGTAGAGGCTGGCCACCAGCACCCCGTTCACCGCCGCCTCGATGTAGCGGGCCTGGCTGTCGGCCGGGTCGCCGGGCAGGGCGGCGCGGGTCAGCACCGGCTCGGCGCCGTGGGCCAGGATCGCCACCCCGTTCCAGGTGCGCTCTCCCTTCCAGACCGCCGAATAGCCGAGCTCGGCCAGGGGGCCGGCGGGGAAGGCGCCCTGTTCGGTCTTCAGCTCCTGCAGGCAGACCACGTCCGGTTCGGCGTGCGCCAGCCAGTCGATCAGGTTGTCGAGGCGCTTGACGACATTGTTGATGTTGAAGGTGGCGATCTTCAGCGGCGGAACCCTTTGCGATCCTTACGGATTCGACAACGCAGAAGGAGCATTTCATGTCCGACCGCGAACTCATCGAACCGAACAAGGGCGACAAGCGCTACGTCCGCCGAGACGATCAGGGCCGCTTCAAGGAGTCCGAC
>DASPLZ010000202.1:0-3456 GCA_035627295.1 Phenylobacterium sp.
GCGATTGCGCGGATAGCCGCCGCCGGGGCCGGCGAAGAAGCGGCTGCCGGCCAGGATGTTGACCTTGCGTGCGGCAGCTTCCGCCGCGAAGGCGTCGCCGTCGAACCCGGGGGGGAAGTCAAGCCAGAGGTAGTAGCCGCCGTCGGGCTCGTCGACCGTGGCGTTCGGCAGCCAGCGGCGCACGGCCGCCAGCATCCGGTCGCGGTGCTCGCGATAGACCGCCTGCACCTTGGTCACATGCGCCTCGAAGGCGCCGGAGCGGCAGAAGTCGTAGATGATCCGCTGGGTGAAGGGGCAGGCGCCGCCGTCGGATTTCAGCTGCATCATCCGGGCGATCAGCTCGGGGTGGGCGGCCACCCAGCCGATGCGCAGGCCCGGCGCGATCAGCTTGGAGAAGGTGCCGACGTGGATAACCGTATCGTCCCGGTCGAGCGCCTTGAGGGTCGGCACGGCCTGGCCGGTGAAGCGCACGCGCCGATAAGGGTTGTCCTCGACGATGAAGACGCCCTCGCGGGCGCAGAGCTCGACCAGCGCCTCGCGGCGGGGCAGCGTCATGGTGGCGCCGGTCGGGTTGTGGAAGTCGACGACGTTGTAGACGAACTTCGGCAGGGCCGTGCCGGCGGCCTTCAGCCGGGTGAAGAGGGCGGCGAGGCTGTCGACCCTCAGGCCCTCGGCGTCGTGATCGACCTCCAGCACGTGGGCGCCGAAGGAACGGAAGATCGGGATGCAGGTGAAATAGGTCGGCGCGGTCACCACTAGGCTGTCGCCCTCGTCGAGCAGCAGGCGGCAGATCAGGTCGATGCCGTGCTTGGCGCCGCCGACGATCAGGATGTGGTCGGCGGTCACGGCGCAGCCGTCGGCGTTCATGTAGCCGGCGATCCATTCGCGCAGCTCCGGACTGCCCTGCGGCGGGGCGTACTGCAGCGACTCCTCGCGATGGGCGGAGAGGGCGTTGATGGCGAACTGCGAGAGCTCGGGCAGCACCTTCGGATAGGCGAAGCCGGAATCGAAGGCGATGACGTCCGCGTCCAGCTCGGACGGGAAGTGCGGGGCCGGGAAGGCTGTCGAAAGTCCCGCCGCACGACGGGCCAGAGCGCCCTGGTTCACAACGCCTCCATCACTTTGGTTTCGCGGCGTTTCGTCCTTGCCGCGTCAGGAGGATCGTTCCGCCTGCCCCACAACCGACGATGGGCGGCGCGGCCGAATCCGCTAGCGGCCTACGGCTTTGCGACCACGCCGCCCTTCATCACGAAACCGACCTCGCGCAACACCGAGACGTCACGCGTGGGATCACCGGTCACGGCGATGACGTCGGCCGCCTTGCCGGGCGCCAGCGAGCCGATCTGGCCCGAGAGGCCGAGGTGCGCCGCGCCGTTCACCGTCGCGGCCTGGATCGCCTCCAGCGGGGTCAGGCCGGCGCGGACCATCAGCTCGAACTCGCGTGCGTTCTCCCCGTGCTTGGAGACGCTGGAGTCGGTGCCGAAGGCGATCTTCACGCCCGCCTGGTGGGCCCGGCGGGTGGCGTCGATCATCCGCGGGCCGACCAGCAGGGCCTTCTCGCGGGCCTGCGGGCTGAGGAAGCTCTTCGGATCGTTGGCCCAGCCGGTGACGGTGTCGCCGGCCATCAGGGTCGGCACGAGATAGCTGCCCCTGGCCTTGAAGAGCTTCATCGACTCCGCATCGACGAAGGTGCCGTGCTCGATGGAGTCGACGCCGGCGCGCAGAGCGGCGTTCACCCCCACCGCGCCGTGGGCGTGGGCGGCGACCTTGCGGCCGTGGGCGTGGGCGGTGTGGACGATGGCCGCCAGCTCGTCGTCGTCGAACTGCTGGTCGACGCCCTGGGCGGCGTCGGAGAGCACCGCCCCGGTGGCGACGATCTTGATGATGTCGGCGCCCTTCTGGATCTGCTGGCGCACCACCTTGCGGCACTCGTCGGGGCCGGAGCAGAGGGTGGGCCGCTGCACGGCCTCGATGACGTCCCAGCGGTAGCCGTAGACCGCGCCCTCGCCGCCGTGCGGGCTGATCACCGAGCCGGAGGCGATCACGCGGGGACCTTCGACGTCGCCGCGGGCGATGCCGTCGCGCAGGGCGAAGATGCCGTCGTTCTCGTCGCCGAGGTTGGCGACGGTGGTGAAGCCGGCGTGCAGGGTCTTCCTGGCGAAGGGCACGCCCATGATCGCCCAGTCGGCGGCGGTCTTGGTGACCCGGTGCATCTTGTCGTCCGGCCCGTTCTCGTGGAGCAGGTGGACGTGGCTGTCGATCAGGCCGGGGAGGACGAACTGGCCGCCAAGGTCGATCACCCTGGCGCCCGGGCGCTGGATGAAGCCCGGCTCGATGGCGGTGATCCTGCCGTTCTCGACGACGATGGTCTGCTGGGTTTCGACCTTGCCGGTCGCCGGGTCGGCCAGCAGGCGGCCGGCGTGAATGAGGGTGGTCTGGGGCTGCGCCAGGGCGGGGGTGGCGAGCAGAGCCAAGGCCGCCGCAAGGGCGGCGCCCCAATCCTTCCCCCAGAATGGGGGAAGTGGCCTGAGACCCGAAGGGGCGAAGGTCGATGGGGGAAGTCGGTGATCTTTCCTGCAGCCTCCCCCATCGACCCTCGGCTTCGCCATCGGGCCACTTCCCCCGTCCCGGGGGAAGGAAGATCGGCGATCCCTATGCATGCGTCTGCTCCGCGATCCAAGCGTCGATGCTCTCCTCCAGCATCGGCAGGGGCAAGGGGCCGGATTTCAGCACCGCGTCGTGGAAGGCCCGGATGTCGAAGCGGGCGCCGAGGGCCGCCTGGGCGCGCTGGCGCAGCTCCAGGATCTTCATCTTGCCGATGTAGTAGGCCGTCGCCTGCCCCGGCAGCACGATATAGCGCTCGATCTCGCGCCGGTTGTCGTAGTCGGACGAGGGCATGTTGGCGTTGGCGTAGTCCAGCGCCTGCTGGCGGGTCCAGCGCTTGGCGTGGAGGCCGGTGTCGACCACCAGCCGCACCGCCCGCATCAGCGACATGGTCAGGCGGCCAAACTGGTCGTAGGGGCCTTCGTAGAGCCCCATCTCGTCGGCCAGGCCCTCGGCGTAGAGGCCCCAGCCCTCGCTGAAGGCCGCCTCGCCGCCGAACTTGCGAAAGCTCGGGACGCCGGTCAGTTCGTGGGCGACGGCGGTCTCCACGTGGTGGCCGGGGGTGGCCTCGTGGAAGAGGATGGCGGCGGCCTGGTATTTCGGCGCGGCCTTCATGTCGTAGAGGTTGATGTAGAAGACGCCGGGGCGTGAGCCGTCCTGCGGCGGGTTCTGGTAGAAAGCCTTGGCGGCGGATTTCTCGCGCCACTTCTCCACCGGCCGCACCACCACCTCGGACTTCGGCTGCACGCCGAAGAACTGGCCCTGCTTGGCCAGCGCCCGTTTCAGGATCGCTTCGTTGTCGGCCAGGTACCGGGCGCGGCCGGCCTCGCTATCCGGATAGTAGAACTGCTG
>DASPLZ010000203.1:0-10342 GCA_035627295.1 Phenylobacterium sp.
TCACCGAGGGGACGATGATCACGTCCTCGCCGTGCTTCCAGTTCGCGGGCGTCGCGACCTTGTGCCGGTCGGTGAGCTGCAGCGAATCGATCACCCGCAGCAGCTCGTCGAAGTTGCGCCCCGTCGACGCCGGATAGGTCAGGGTCAGGCGCACCTTCCTGTTCGGGTCGATCACGAACACCGAGCGCACGGTCATCGTGTCGGACGCGTTCGGATGGATCATGCCGTAGAGGTCGCTGACCTTGCGGTCGTGGTCGGCGATCAGCGGGAAGTTGAGCGCAGATCCTTGGGTCTCCTCGATGTCCTTCGACCAGCCGGCGTGGCTGCCCAGCGGATCGACCGAGAGGCCGATGACCTTGACGTTGCGCTTGTCGAACTCCGGCTTCAGCTTGGCCACCACGCCGAGCTCGGTGGTGCAGACGGGGGTGAAGTCCTTCGGGTGCGAGAACAGCACCACCCAGCTGTCGCCGGCCCACTCGTAGAAGCGGATCGGGCCCTCGGTGGAATCCTGGGTGAAGTCCGGGGCGACGTCGTTCAGTTGCAGCGCCATCGGCGGCTCTCCTTCGATCTTCGAATGTCGGATCGGCCCGCCGCGAACTTAGGGATTGGCTGCCACAATTCCCACCCTGAACGGGTTGTCAGCGCCCCATCGGCCCGGTGATGTCGCCGGTCGGGGGCTGCCGGGCGAAGCTGGTGAAGGCGCCGGCCTCGGCGATCTCGCGGGCGGCCTGCATGAAGCCGCCCCAGGCCATCTTGGCCAGCGCCCCGCCGACGCTGATGCGGCGCACGCCCAGGTCGGCCAGTTCGCCGACGGTGAACTCGGTGGGAAAGCCGATGAGCACGTTCACCGGCTTGGGATGGACCGCCTCGACCACCGCCTCGATCTGGGCGCGGGTGGTGACCAGCGGGGCGTAGAGGCAGTCGGCGCCGGCGTCGGCATAGGCCTTCAGGCGGGCGATCACCTCCTCCAGCGGCGGCTTGGCGCGCAGGAGGCCCTCGCAGCGGCCGGTCAGCACCACCTCCGCGCCGCTGGCGTCGATCGCCTTGCGGGCGGCCTGGATGCGCTCGACGGCGACGTCCAGCGGGTAGAAGGGCGCGCCGGGATCGCCGGTGTAGTCCTCGATGGAGAGGCCCGAGGCGCCGGCCTCGACGCAGAGCCGCACGCTCTCGGCCACGCCCGCCGCGTCGCCGGCGAAGCCGTTCTCGAAGTCGACATTCAGCGGGATGTCGGCCGCGGCGGAGAGCTCGGCGACATGGGCCAGGACCACCTCGCGCGTCACCTCGCCGTCCGCCAGGCCCTTGGACCAGGCCATGCCGGCGCTGGTGGTGGCGATGGCCGAGAAGCCGATCCCCTGCAGGAACTTCGCCGAGCCCACGTCCCAGGGATTGGGCATGGCGAAGCAGCCGGCCTGGTGCAGGCGGCCGAAAGCGGCGCGCTTGTCGGCGAGGGTGGGCATGGCGAAGCTCCCGTCCTTAAGTCACTCGCTCTTACCGCAGGGCGCGAAAGGGCGTAGGCCGAAATCGGCTGTCATCACTTTTGCGAAGGCCGAACCATGCTGCTGGCGCTTTCCACCTGGGCCGAGATCGAGGCCTATCTCGAACGGTCCAAGACGGTGGTCGTCCCCATCGGCTCCAACGAGCAGCACGGGCCGACGGGCCTCCTCGGCACCGACTGGCTCTGCCCGGAGATCATCGCCCACGAGGCGCAGAAGACGGCCGACCTCCTCGTCGCGCCGACCTTCAACATCGGCATGGCGCAGCATCACCTGGACTTCCCGGGGACCATCGCGCTTCGCCCCTCCACCTTCATGGCGGCGATCGGCGACTGGGCGCGGAGCCTCGCCCACCACGGTTTTGAGCGGCTCTATTTCCTGAACGGCCACGGCGGCAACGTCGCCACCATCGAGGCGGCGTTTTCGGAGCTCTATGCGGAGGCGAGCTTCGCGCGGCGGGAGCGCGGCTTCGCCTGCAGGCTCAAGAACTGGTGGGACCTGAAGGGCGTCATGCCGCTGGCGAGCCGGCTCTTCCCCACCGGCCACGGCAGCCACGCGACGCCCAGCGAGATCGCCGTCACCCAATGGGCCTATCCGGACTCGATCAAGTCGGCCAACTACGCCCCCCAGGTGGCGCCGACCGGGCCGATCCGCGAGGCGCGCGACTTCCGCGCCCGCTACGCCGACGGGCGCATGGGCTCCGATCCGGGGCAGGCGAGCCCTAAGAAGGGCGGCGAACTGGTGGCCAAGGCGGTGGAAGGGCTGATCGCCGACGTGGCGGAGTTTTCCGCGGCCTAGCAGCCCTCGCGCGCCGTCCCGCGGATCAGCGCTTCGCGCCGGCGCATGCGGTGGACGATGGCGCGCCAGCCGACGAAGCTGGCGAGCGTCAGGCCCGCGCCGATGGCCAGCACCAGGGTCAGGCGGTCGGCCTCGATCAGCTGCTCCAGCTCCGCCAGGCCCCTGGCGGCCAGCCAGCCGGGGGCCAGCATCACCGGCACCCAGATCAGCGCCGAGCCGACGTTGGCGATCTGGAAGCGCCGCCGCGACATGGCCATCATGCCGGTGAGCAGCGGCACGAAGGCCCGCGCCGGACCGAAGAATCGGCCGATATAGATCGAGGCCGAGCCGTACTGGCGGCAGAACAGGCGCGCCCGGGCGATGCCCCGGCGGTGGTTGCGGAACAGCGGCCCGCGCAGCGAGCGGGCCCCGAGCCGGCGGCCGATCTCGTAGGAGACCGCGTCCCCCAGCACCGCGCCGGCTACGCAGCAGACGATGATCTCCACCGGATTGAGCACGCCGGCGGCGAGCAGCCCGCCGACCAGCACCATCAGCGCCGTGGCCGGCACGAAGGCGCCGACGATAGCCAGGGATTCCACGAAGATGACGGCCCCCAGGATGATCCCGGCCATCGCGCTGTGCTGCGCGATCAGTTCGCCAAGGCCCTGAAAGAAGTCGCTCATCGATCCCGTCCTAACGCGCTCGCAGATAGGCCTTCAGGATGACGAATGAGAGGCCGCAAGGCGGACATTCCGTGAGAAAAATAAGGTGTGTCCCGGGGGCCACGGACGGGCGGCTCAGCGGGGGATTTCGGCGGTCTTGGTGAGCACCACCTGGCGGTAGACGGCCTCGATCTCGAAGTAGCGCCGGAAGATGCCGTGGAAGCGGTCGACCGCCTGCTTCACCCCCGGCCCGCCGATCTCCGACACGTCGTGCCAGTAGTCGTCGAGCACCATCATGCCGCCGATCTCCAGCATGGCGGCGCAGTAGGCGAGGTCGACGCTGACCGCCCAGGCGGTGTGGCTGCCGTCGATGTAGATCAGGTCGAAGGCCTCGCCGGCCTCCAGCATCTTCGGCAGCTCGTAGGTGGAGAAGCCCTTGCGGGTCTTCAGGCCCGAGAAGTTCAGCTTGGCGGCGTTGCGCTGAAAGCGCGGCTCGACGGCGTGGTATTTCTCTTCGGGGTTCAGGTCCTCGTCGAACCAGGGATCGATCACCGTCACGTCCAGCTTGGCCGGCAGGAGCCAGTCCATGAAGGCGAGGTTGCGGCCTTCGTAGGCGCCGATCTCCAGATAGCGGATCTGCCCGCGCCCTTCGGCGAACCTGCGCAGCACCGGGGCGACGAAGGGGATGTTGTTGTCCGCCCAGGCGGTGGTGAACTCAAAGCCCATGGCCTCGACGTGGGCGGCGAAGGCGGCCGCCTCGTCGCCCGAGCGCGGGCTGAGCATGGTCTGCGCCAGCTGCGGGGCGAACCGCCCGTTGATCGTCGCCAGCTGCTTCAGCCGCTCGGCCATGTCCCTCACGCCTCCGTCGTTCGGCGAAGGCTGTAGCGGAGAAGGCGTTAAGGAACGGTCAGGCCGTGACCACGCGACCGCCCTCCAGCTTGACCGGCCAGGGGGTCAGGCGCTCGCCGAAGCAGGGACCGGCGACGCAGGCCCCGTCGTCGGCGCGGAACAGGGCCGCATGGCCGCCGCAGAGGATGTGCGTCTCGTCCCGCGCGAAATAGCGCCCGTCGATGCCGCCGAGCGGCCAGCCGGCGTGCGGGCAGGAGTCCACGAAGCCGCGCACCGTATCGCCGAGCCGCACCACGAAGCCCGCGAAGAGCTTGCGCTCCTCGCGGAAGCGGAAGCCCCGTGCGCCTGGGTCGTCCAGCTCCTCGAACGCGCAGAGGTCGACGCCCGGGGGCGGGCGCGCGGCGTTCTCGGTCACGGCAGCTCGCCGAAGGTCGCCTTCCAGGGACGGATCTCCACGCGCTCGAAGACGCCGGCCTTGGTGTAGGGATCCTCGTCGCTGAACGCCTGCGCCTGGGCCAGGCTCTCGGCCTCGATGAAGATCAGCGAGCCGACCATGTCGCCCGCCTCGTTCAGGAACGGGCCGCCGAGGCGCATCTTGGTCGAATGGCCGCGCACATAGGCGAAGTGCGCCTCGCGGGTCGCCAGCCGCAGGTCGAGGGCGCCGGGCTTGTCGAAGCACATCAGGACGTAGAGGGACATGGCGGCTCCTTGGCGAACGAGTCGCATCCATACCTTTCCCTCCCCCTTGTGGGGAGGGTGGGCGGCGCGGAACGCGCCGGTCGGGGTGGGGGACAGCGGCGAGTCAGCAAGACCCCCACCCGTCCCGCTTCGCGGTCCAACCTCCCCACGAGGGGGAGGGAGACATCACCGCTCCGCCCGGATCGGCCGTGAGAGCAGGCCCTCGATGGCCGCATCGACGCTGACCTCGCCCGCCAGGATCGCCGCCACCGCCTCGCAGATCGGCGCCTCGACGCCGTGCTTGCGGTTGAGCGCGGTCACCGCCGGCGCCGAGGCGACGCCCTCGGCCACCGAGAGCTTGCCGGCCAGGGCCTCGGCCAGGGTCTCGCCGCGCCCCAGCGCCAGGCCGACGCTCATGTTGCGCGACTGCGGGCTGGAGCAGGTGAGCACCAGGTCGCCGAGGCCGCAGAGGCCGGCCACCGTCGCTTCCTCGCCGCCCAGCGCCACCGCCAGCCGCGAGAGCTCGGCGAAGCCGCGGGTGATCAGCGCCGCATGGGCGCTGCGCCCCAGCCCGCGGCCCTCGACGATGCCGCAGGCGATAGCCAGCACGTTCTTCACCGCCCCGCCGACCTCGGCGCCGATGAGGTCGCCGGCGAGGTAGGGCCGGAAGGTGGGCAGGGCGACGGCCTCGGCCAGCGCCATCCCCAGCGCCTCGTCCGGGCAGGCGAGGGTCACCGCGGTCGGCAGGCCGCGCACCACGTCGGCGGCGAAGCTGGGGCCGGAGAGCACCGCCGCCCGCGCCTGCGGCAGGGCCTCGGCCAGCACCTCGGTCATCAGCTTCAGCGAGCCCTGCTCGACGCCCTTGGAGCAGAGCGCCACCGGCAGGCCCTCCGGCGCATGCGGCGCGAAGGCGGCGAGCACGCCGCGCAGGTGCTGCGCCGGGGCTACGGCGAGGATGGCGTCGCAAGGCGCGAGATCGGCGAGGTCCTGCGTCGCCCGCACGGCCGGCGACAGCGGCGCGCCGGCGAGGAACAGGGTGTTCTCGTGGCGGGCGTTGATCGCCTCGACCACCTCGGCCTCGCGGGCCTGCAGCACCACCTCGCGGCCGGCGCGGGCGCAGACCTCGGCCAGGGCTGTGCCCCAGGCGCCGCCGCCGATCACCCCGATCCGGTTCAAGCCTTCGCCCCCTTGCGGCCGGGCACGTGGGTCGGGCTCGCCGCGGCGGCGGCTTCATCCAGCGGCCAGCGGGGCCGGGCGGGGGCGTCGAGGGGGTCGCTGAGCCCCCGCGCCAGCCGCTCGGCGCCGGCCAGCGCGATCATCGCGGCGTTGTCGGTGCAGTAGGCGAGCGGGGGGGCGTCGAAGGAGAAACCGCGTTCCACCGCCACCCGTTGCAGCTCGCCGCGCACATGCCGGTTGGCCGCCACCCCACCGGCGACGACGAAGCGCAGATCCCGCCCTTCGTGCTCGCGGGCGTAGAGCGCCATCGCCCGGTCGCTGCGCTCGGCCAGTTGGCGGGCGATGGCGGCCTGGACGGCGGCGGCGAGGTCGCGGCGGTCGGCCTCGGTCGTCAGGCCCTCGGCAAGGCGCGCGGCGGCGGTCTTCAGGCCGGAGAAGGAGAAGGCGAGGTCCTTGCGGCCGAGCAGGGCCCGGGGCAGCTCGAAGCGGCCCGCATCGCCGCCCTCCGCCAGCCGCTCCAGCGCCGGTCCGCCCGGGTAGGGCAGGCCCAGGGTCTTGGCGATCTTGTCGAAGGCCTCGCCGGCCGCATCGTCGATGGTCGAGCCGAGACGGCGGCAGGCGCCGACGCCGGCCACCTCCAGAAGCTGGCAATGCCCGCCAGAGACCAGCAGCAGCAGGAACGGATAGGCCACGTCCGCCGCCAGCCGCGCCGAGACCGCATGGCCCTCCAGGTGGTTCACCGCTGCGAGCGGCAGGCCGCGCGCCAGGGCTACCGCCTTGCCGAAGGCCAGGCCCACCATCACCCCGCCGATCAGGCCGGGCCCGGCGGTGGCGGCCACGCCGTCGAGGTCGCCGTAGCCCAGGTCGGCCGCGCGCATAGCCTCGGCGGCGATGGCGTCGATGGATTCCACGTGCGCCCGCGCCGCGATCTCTGGCACCACCCCGCCGTAGGGGGCGTGGTCGGCGATCTGGCTGGCGATGATCGAGGAGAGCACCTCGGCGCGGCCGTGCGCGTTCAGCCGCACCACGGCGGCGGCGGTTTCGTCGCAACTGGTCTCGAGGCCGAGGACGGTGAGCGGGGTCATCCGGTTGCCGGGCGCGGGCGCCTCCTGTAGCGAGGCCGCTTCCAGCCCGCATCAGGCGAAGTGGAAGCCGGTTCGCCGCCCGATGCGGGCCAAGTGAAAGTCTATTCGAGGTAACGTCGCCAAAGTGTCCACGCAACCGCTCGTCCGCATCGGCGCCCGCGGCTCCAAGCTGTCTCTGGCCCAGGCCGGCCAGATGCAGCGCCGCATCGCCGCCGCCCTCGGGGCGCCCGAGGCGGAGGCCGAACGGGTCGCCCCGATCACCGTCATCACCACCACCGGCGACCGCATCCAGGACCGCCGCCTCCTGGAGATCGGCGGCAAGGCCCTCTTCACCAAGGAGATCGAGGAGGCGCTGATCGCCGGGCGCATCGACTGCGCCATCCACTCGATGAAGGACGTTCCGGCCGAGCAGCCGCCGGGCCTGTGCATCGCCGCCGTCCCCGAGCGCGAGGACGTGCGCGACGCCTTCATCAGCCTGAAGTGGGAGCGGCTGGAGGATTTGCCGCAGGGCGCCGTGCTCGGCACCGCGAGCCTTCGCCGCCAGGCCCAGTCGCTGCACCGCCGGCCCGACCTGCGGGTCGAACTCCTGCGCGGCAATGTCGATACGCGCCTGGCCAAGCTGGAGCGCGGCGAGGCCGAGGCCATCCTCTTGGCCAAGGCGGGCCTCAACCGCCTGGGCCTGGCCGACCGCCCGAAGAGCCTGATCGACCCGCGCGAGGCGCCGCCCGCCCCGGGCCAGGGCGCCCTGGCCATCCAGACCCGCGAAGGCGACCGGACGGCCGCCTGGATCACGCCGCTGCATCACCGCCAGAGCGAGCTGACCGTCGCCGCCGAACGCGGCGCGCTCGTCGCCCTGGAGGGCTCCTGCCGCACGCCGGTCGGCGCCCACGCCATTGTCGAGGGGGAAACTCTGACGCTGCTGGTCGAGGCGCTCTCCCCCGACGGCCGCCAACGCTTCCGCCGCGAGGGCGAGGCTAGCCTCGCTGGCGACGCTGTGGCCGCCGCCCGCGCCCTGGGCCTCAGGTTGGGCCGCGAGGTCGCGGACGAAGGCGGCGAGGCCATCCTGCTGCCGGCGCCGTGAGCGCCGGGCCGCCCAAGGTCTGGATCACCCGCGCCCAGCCGGGCGCCGACGCCACCGCCGCCCGTGTCTCGGCGCTGGGCTTGGAACCCCTGGTCGCGCCGCTGCTGGAGGTGCGGTTCCTCGCGCCGGAGATCGACCTGTCGGGCCTCGCCGCCCTCGCCTTCACCAGCGCCAACGGCGTGCGCGCCTTCGCCCGGCTCGATCCCGAACGGCGCCTGCCCGTCTGGGCGGTGGGCGAGGCGACCGCCGAGGTCGCGCGGGAGGCCGGGTTCCTGGAGGTGCGTTCGGCCGGGGGTGACGTGAGCTCGCTGACCAAGGCCATCGCGCGCGACCCGCCGGCTGGGCCGCTGCTGCACCTGGCCGCCCGCGAGCCGGCGGGAGACCTGGCCGGCGCCTTGACCGCCCGCGGCGTGATCGCGCGCCGCGCGGCGGTCTATGAAACCGTCCCCGCCGCGGCCGCCCAGGATCCCGGCGAGGCGGCCGATGCGGAGGTGGTGCTGCTGCATTCGCCGCGGGCCGCCCGCCTGCTGGCCGCCCTGGCGCGGAACCGCCGGCTGGCCGCCGCGCGGGCGGCGTGCCTCTCGCCGGCCGTGGCCGCCGCCCTTGAAGCCGCTATCCCCGCCCGCTCGGCCCAAACGCCTGACGAGGCGGCGCTGCTCAGCTTGCTGGAGACGATGGCGCGGTGAGCGGACCCGAGGACGACGACGACCCGCCGCCGCCGCCGGTGAAGCTGGACGGGCGGTTCTGGGCGCTGATGATCTTCTGCGCGGCCTGCATCGTCGGCGGCCTGGCGATCGCGACCCTGGGGCCCCGCCTTTTCCCGCCCGAGGCGCCTGCGGCGGAGGGCCGCTTGGCAACCGAGGGTGCCGCCGCTAAATAGGCCACCCTCCGGGCCGCCTTAGCTCAGCCGGTAGAGCGGCGCATTCGTAATGCGTAGGTCGCGTGTTCGAGTCACGCAGGCGGCACCACTTCCCCAGCCGGCGCCTTGGCCGTTCAGGCCCGCAAGGTGATGTAGAGCTCCCGCTCTAGGAGCCACTGGCCGCGGCGCTCGCGCCAGGCGGCCATGTAGACGCCGCTCATTTCGATCCCGCCCTTCCAGCGCCCCGTCCATCGTCCGGTCTCTGCGGCCCTCTGGCCGTCGGCCGCGAGTTCGACCGTGCCTGTGGCGCGCTCGTAGGTCACGAAGGCGGGGTCGGCGAACTGGCCCGCGAAGGCGCCGATCACGGCGTCCGCGCCGCAGATCAGGTCGCCGTCGCCGACGATCAGCACCACATCCTCCGTCAGATGGGGGCGCAGGCGGGCGGCGTCGTGGGCGGCGATCAGGCGGTTGGTCAGCTTGCGCTTGGCGCGGATAGCGGCTTCGGCGGCGGGCATGGCGCGCTCAGTTCGCCGGGGCGGGCGCCAGCATCGACCAGTCGACCGGCTCGCCCTTGGCCAGCGCCCGGCCCGCCCGCCGCCCCAGCACCTGCGGCAGATGCTTGGGCGCGAGCCCGTGGCCGGGCCGCACGGAGCGAATGTCGGCGGCGGTGAGCATCCCCCCCGCCGGCACGTCCCGCGCCACATAGAGCGAGCGGCGGTGATCGGCGGCGGCGGCTTCGGAGCCGAGGGCGTCGTAGTGGGCGCGGCCGAGGGCGCGGAAGGCCGCCTTGCAGTCGTGGACCAGGGCGGTGAACTCGGCGGGCTCAAGGCTGAAGGCCGCGTCCGGACCGCCGTCGGCGCGGGCGAGGGTGAAGTGCTTTTCGATCACCCGCGCGCCGAGGGCGACGGCGGCCACCGCGGCGGCCGAGCCCGGCGTGTGGTCGGAAAGGCCGGCGACCACGCCGAAGCGGGCGGCCAGGTCGGGCACCGTGCGGACGTTGGCGTCCTCGACGGGGGCGGGATAGCTGGAGACGCAGTGGAGCAGAACCAGCTGGTCGGCGCCGTTGGCGCGGGCGGTCTCCACCGCCTCGGCCATCTCGGCGAGGCTGGCGAGGCCCGTGGAGATGATCATCGGCTTGCCGGTCCTGGCCACCCGGGCGATCAGCGGCAGGTCGACGGCCTCGAAGGAGGCGATCTTGTAGGCCGGGGCGTCCAGGCTCTCGAGGAGGTCGACGGCGGTGTCGTCGAAGGGGGTCGAGAAGATCGTCACGCCCCGCTCGCGCGCGCGGGCGAAGAGCGGCGCATGCCAGGCGTAGGGGGTGTGGGCCTCGGCGTAGAGCTCATAGAGGCGCCGACCCTTCCAGAGCCCGTCCTCGATGACGAAGCCGGGGCCGTCATGGTCGAGGGTGATGGTGTCGGGGGTGTAGGTCTGCAGCTTGATGGCGTCGCAGCCGGTGGCGGCGGCCGCGTCGATCATGGCCAGCGCCCGGTCCAGGCTGCCGTTATGGTTCCCGGACAATTCACAGATCAGATAGGGCTCGTGATCCGGGCCGATGCGGCGGCCGGCGATCGCGATTTCGGGTCCGCTCATGGCTGCAAGCCTAGCGCCTCGGCCAGGGCCTCGCACGCGCGGTCGACGTCGGCGTCTTCCATGGCCGGGAAGAGCGGCAGGGAGAGGCAGCG
>DASPLZ010000204.1:0-2235 GCA_035627295.1 Phenylobacterium sp.
CAGGCCGGCGGTGAAGTGTCCGGTGCAGGCATAGAGCGCCCTAAGGCCCGCCGACTGCGCGCGTGTGTGGCGCTCGGTCCCCACGGCGTCGCCGTCCTGGGCGAGGGCGGCCTGGCCGAGGGCCAGCGCCGCGGCGGCCGCGATCAGGCTGGATGCGCGTTTCATGACCATCCCCCTCAGAGGTCGCGGCGGTGGATGGTGCGGCCGAGCTGCTGCGAGGGATAGGGCTCCATCGCCAGCCGTTCCTCGCGATGCGGGTCGGAGACCGCGCGGCTCTCGGCGTCGAACAGCATGATCATCCGCCGCTCGGGATCGAACTCGGGCCACGGCAGCTCGGCCGAGCCCGGATCGCCCGTGTGGGCGAACCTCGCCCAGGCCCCCGACATGGCGCTCGCCAGCGCCCGCGCGCCGGGCGTCGCCGGCCCGACCATCGAGGGCGCCCGCTCCAGATTGTTGAACACGAAGGGAAGGCACAGGCTGTGCGGCGTGAACCGTCGGCCGCCCTCCACCGGCGTGCGGTACATCAGCCGGTACATCCACACTGGCGCCCCCGGCAACGCCGCCTTGCGCTCGGCCTGGAGGGTGGCGTCGCGCACATAGCCGCGGGCCGAGGCGATGGTGAAGAAGAGCTCCGAGGGGGAGGCCTTCGGGTTGGAGGCTTTGAAGGTGACGATCACCCCCGCCGCATCGCCGCCGGCCAGGAAGGGCTCGAGGCGCTTGGCGAGGTCGGCCTCGGTGAGCTCGTGGACGCCCGGCTGATTGCCCAGCTGGCTGGAAAGCTCCGTGCGCGTCGTTCCGATGATCATCGGCACGTTCGCCGAGATCTGGGGGGCGGCCGGGTCGAACGGATGGCCGGTGAAGGTCACCCCGTCGATCACCGGCGAGAACCGATAGTTCATCTCCGAGAGCACCTCGCGCTGGGCCTCGTAGACCTGCTCCCAGGGCAGGGCCTGCAGCCCGCGCGCGTCCCGCTCGGCGAGGTTCAGCCTGCGCAGGAGCCGTGAGGTCAGCGCCTCGGCCTGCTCGGGCGTCTGGATGCGCAGGTGCGAGCCGCTCTGCACCACCGCCCGGTGGAAGAGCCCCTGCGCCGCCGGCCCGGCCATGCACAGGCTGACCTTCCGCCCGCCTCCCGACTGGCCGAACACCAGCACCCGGTTCGGGTCGCCCCCGAACCCCTCGATGTTCTCGCGCACCCACTGGAGGGCCGCGAAGACGTCGAGCATGCCGACGTTGCCGGACTGGGCGAACTCGCCGCCGGCGGGGGCCAGATTGCAGAAGCCGAAGACATTGAGCCGGTGGTTGATGGTCACCACCACCACGTCGCCGTGCTTCACCAGGTTGGCGCCGTCGTACCAGGTGCTGGAGCCCGACCCGTTCTCGAACCCGCCGCCGTGGAACCAGACCATCACCGGCTTCTTCGCCTGCCGCGACAAGGATCCGGTCCAGACGTTGAGCCGCAGGCAGTCCTCGCCCGCCGGCGGGTCCGGGACGTTGGACCCGTAGATCGCCGTCCGCACCCGCGCGGCCTGCGGCGCGATCGGCCCGTACTCGAAGGCGTCGGTCACGCCCGCCGCCGGCGGGGCGGGCTGCGGCGGCATGAACCGGTTCGGCCCGGCCGTCGAGGCGCCGTACCGGATGCCCTTGAACTCGAGCACGCCGTTCGCCTGCCGACCCCGGACGCGCCCGCCGGCCGTCTCGACGATGGCGTCAGTGGCGGCGAAGCTTGGGGAGACGAGAAGACTGCCGCCGATCGCGATCATGAACGTCCGCCTGTCCAACCGACCCTCCCACTGTTCTGTTATTTAGAACATGCTTCTATTTCTCGGATATTCAGCCGTCGCTGCCGCTTCGTCAACGTGTTTAGGGAAGCGGGACGGCCCGGCGGCCCACGTAGGGGGAGAACGGCGGCCCTCGCGAGGCTGGCCGCGCCCGGGCTTATTCGGCCTCGGGCGGCCTTGGCCGGAAGACCACCGCCAGGCCGGCGAGGCCGGCGACGACGGCGAAGGGCGTGGCGGTCATCAGCACGCCGGCCGGAGTCATGCCGAGCGCCAGCAGCTTGCCCGCGGCCAGCGGCCCGGCGATGCCGCCCAGCCGGCCGAAGGAGATCGCCGCGCCCACGCCCGTCGCCCGCACCAGCGTCGGGTAGTAGGCGGGCGCGACGGAGTAGAGCACCACCTGCACGCCCACCACGAAGAAACCGACGACGACGCCCACCCCCGCCACCACCCAGAACCC
>DASPLZ010000205.1:0-6311 GCA_035627295.1 Phenylobacterium sp.
CCCCCACGCCGCCTGCCTCGTCCCCGAGCGGCGCGAGGAGCGCACCACCGAGGGCGGCCTCGACGTCGCCGGCGGCCACAACCGCATCGCCCCGGTCGTCGCCAGCCTGCGCCAGGCCGGCTGCCGCGTGTCGCTGTTCATCGAGGCCGACGCCGCCCAGGTGGCCGCCGCCGCCAAGGTCGGCGCGCAGGTCGTGGAGCTGCACACCGGCGCCTACTGTGACGCGGTGCGGGAGGGCTCGCCATCGGCCGAGGCCTATCTGCGCCAGCTGCAGCTAGCCGCCGCCGACGCGGCGGACGCCGGCCTGGAAGTTCATGCCGGTCACGGGATCGACTACGAGACGGTGAAGCCCGTGGCGGCGATCCCCGAGCTCGCCGAGCTCAACATCGGCCACTTCCTGATCGGCGAGGCGATCTTCACCGGCCTGGTCCCGGCCATCCAGCGGATGCGCGCCCTGATGGACGAGGCGCGGGCGGAGCGGGCGGCTTGATCATCGGCATCGGCAACGACCTCTCCGACATCCGCCGCATCGAGAAATCGCTGGAGCGCTTCGGCGAACGCTTCACCCGCCGCATCTTCACAGAGACCGAACGCGCCCGTTCCGAGCGCAAGCCGGACCGGGCCGCCAGCTACGCCAAGCGCTTCGCCGCCAAGGAGGCCTGCGCCAAGGCCCTGGGCACCGGGGTGCCGCGGCGCGGGGTCTATTGGGCCGACATGGGGGTGGTGAACCTGCGCACCGGCGCGCCGACCATGGCGCTTACCGGCGGGGCGCTGGAGCGGCTGAAGGCTATCACGCCGGAAGGCCACGACGCCCGCATCCACGTCAGCCTGACCGACGATCACCCCTACGCCCAAGCCTTCGTCATCATCGAAGCCGTGCCGGCTGCGCCTGCGGCCTAACGTCGAGTTCACGGGCGCGAAGCTTGCTGGCGATGTAACGAGAGACTAGCTAGGCGCGTTCGGCGCGGTCGCGACAGGAAGTATCGGCGGATGTCCCAAGAGGCGCAAAGCATGGCGAAGCCTGAGAAGCCGGGCGCGGTCGGCGAAATGGTCGAGATCGTGAAGACGGTCGTCTACGCCCTGCTCATCGCCCTGGTGCTGCGGGTGCTGCTGTTCCAGCCGTTCACCATCCCCTCGGCCTCGATGGAGCCGACCCTGCTGGAAGGCGACTATATCATCGTCTCCAAGTGGTCCTACGGCTGGTCGAAGCACTCGATCCCGTTCAGCCCGCCGGTGATCTCGGGCCGCATCTTCGACCGCACCCCGGAGCGCGGCGACATCGTCGTCTTCAAACTGCCGCGGGACAACAAGACCGACTACATCAAGCGCCTGATCGGCCTGCCCGGCGACCGGGTGCAGGTGACCAACGGCCGCATCATCATCAACGGCGTTCCTGTGAAGGACACGCCGCTGGCCCCGATCAGCTGGGACGTCGGCGGCGGCTATGAGCGGCCGGTCGACCGCTATCGCGAGACCTTGCCCGGCCCGGGCGGCGCCACCTTCACGGCCCACGACTTCGGGCCGGACGGCGAGGTCGACAACACCGGCGTCTTCGTGGTGCCCGAGGGCCACTACTTCTTCATGGGCGACAACCGCGACAACTCGCTGGACAGCCGCGTGCCGAAGGAGATCGGCGTCGGCTTCGTCCCGGAGGCGAACCTCGTCGGCAAGGCGCAGATCATCATGCTCTCGTGGAACCGTGAGGCCTCGCTCTTCAAGCCGTGGACCTGGTTCACCGAGGCGCGCCCCAGCCGCTTCTTCCGCAACCTGAATACGTGAAGCCGCGCGCCGAAGCCGCCGCCGAGCTGGAGCGCCGGATCGGCCACACCTTCGAGGACCGCGAACTCTATGAGCGCGCCCTGACCCATGCCTCGACGGCGGGGATGGGCAAGCCCGTGCGGCACAACCAGCGGCTGGAGTTCCTCGGCGACCGGGTGCTGAACCTGTTGGCCGCCGAGCGGGTGATGGCCATGGACGCGGTCGCCAGGGAAGGGGAGATGTCGCGCCGCGTCGCCGCCCTGGTGAACGGCCGCACCTGCGCCCGCGTGGCCCGCGAGATCGGCCTCGGCCCCGCGCTGAAGCTCGGCGAGGGCGGAACCAAGATCGGCCTGCGCGACTCCGACAATGTGCTGGGCGACGCCTGCGAGGCGCTGATGGCCGCCATCTACATCGACGCCGGCCTGCCGCGCGCGCGGGCCTTCTTCGACCGGTTCTGGGCGGACGAGATCGCCCACGTCGAGGGCGACAAGGCCAAGGATCCCAAGACCGCCCTGCAGGAATGGGCGCAGGCCCGCGGGCTGCCGCTGCCGGCCTATCGGATCGTCTCCCGCAAGGGTCCCGACCACGCCCCGATCTTCACCATCGGGGTGCAGCTGGACGGCTATCCGGAAGAGCTCGCGGAGGGCCCCTCCCGGCAGGACGCCGAGAAGGCCGCCGCCCTCGCCATGCTGCTCAACCGCGAAGGCCCGCCATGACCGAGACGAAAGCCGGCTTCGCCGCCATCATCGGCGCCCCCAACGCCGGCAAATCGACCCTCGTGAACCGCCTGGTGGGCGCCAAGGTCTCCATCGTCACCCAGAAGGTGCAGACCACCCGCTTTCCAGTGCGCGGCGTGGCGATCGAGGGGCCGGCGCAGATCGTGGTGGTCGACACCCCTGGCATCTTCACCCCGCGCCGCCGACTGGACCGCGCCATGGTCCGCTCCGCCTGGGGCGGGGCGGAGGACGCCGACGCCGTGGTCCACCTGGTCGACGCCGTGGCTGAGATCGCCGCGTCGAAACCCGGGGCCAAGGCGGCCGACCGGCGCTCGGCCGCGGACGTGGAGTCGATCGTCGGCGGCCTGAAGAAGGCGGAGCGACAGGCCCTCCTCGGCCTCAACAAGATCGACGGCATGCGCCGCGACGAGCTCCTGGCCCTGACCCAGCGCCTGTTCGACACCGGCGTCTATTCCGAGGTCTTCATGATCTCCGCCGCGACCGGCGAGGGCGTGGACGACCTGAAGCGCCGTCTCGCCGAGCTGATGCCGCCCGGCGAATGGCTCTATCCGGAAGACCAGACCGCCGACCTGCCGGTGCGCCTCCTGGCCGCCGAGGTGACGCGCGAGAAGCTCTTCCTGCGCGTCCATGAGGAGCTGCCCTACGCCGCCGCCGTCGAGACCACCGCCTTCGAGGAGCGCAAGGACGGCGGCGTGCGCATCGAACAGACCATCTATGTGGAGCGCGACAGCCAGCGGCCCATCGTGCTCGGCAAGAGCGGCCAGACCCTGAAGTGGATCGGTCAGAAGTCGCGCGAGGAGCTGACCGAGCTGCTCGACCGGCCGGTGCACCTTTTCCTGACGGTCAAGGTCGACGAACGCTGGCAGGATCGGCGGCAGTTCTATGGTGATGTGGGGCTCGAATTCGATGCATGACCTTGCCGCGTTCACCGCCGCCCTGTCGTTCCTCGCCGCACCGGCGCTCGCCACCGAGATCGCGCCGCAGACGCCCGAGCAGCAGGTCGCCGCGACCCTCGATGCCTTCCACGGCGCGGCGGCGCGGGCGGACGGCAAGGCCTATTTCGACCTCTTCACCCCCGACGGCGTCTTCATCGGCACCGACGTGACCGAGCGCTGGACGGTTCCCGAGTTCAAGGCTTACGCGGCCCCGCACTTCGCCAAGGGTAGGGGCTGGGTCTACAAGGCGCGCGAGCGGCACGTGACCCTCGCGCCCGGCGAGTGCCGCTGCATCGCCTGGTTCGACGAGGTGCTGGACAGCCAGAGCTACGGCACGGCCCGCGGGTCCGGCGCGCTGGTGAAGGGCGAGGACGGCTGGAAGGTCGCTCACTACGTCCTGAGCTTCCCGATCCCCAACGACCTCGCCGGCGGCTTCACCGAGCAGATCAAGGCCTACGAGGCCAAGCCCAAGCCCTGATGCGCCGATGGAGTGGGAGGACGACGCCTTCGTGCTTGCGGCGCGCGCCCACGGCGAGACCGGCGCGATCGTCGAACTCCTGACCGAGCGCCACGGCAAATGGGCGGCGCATGTGGCCGGCGGCGCCTCGCGCAGGATGCGGCCGTTCCTGCAGGCCGGGGCCCGGGTCTCGGCCAAGTATCGGGCGCGGGTTTCAGATCAGCTTGGCTCGGCGGCGCTGGAGCCGGTCGGGGAGGGGCCTTCCGCCCTCTTCGACGACGCCCTGGCGCTGGCGGGCCTGTCGGCCGCCGCCGCGGTCGCCGCCGGCGCCCTGGTCGAGCGCGAGCCGCATCCCGGGGCCTTCCACGCCTTTGAGGCCCTGGTCGGCGCGCTGGTCCATCCGGACATCTGGCCGGCGGTGTTCGTACGCTTCGAGGCGGGCCTGCTGCAGGACCTCGGCTTCGGCCTCGATCTTTCCAAGTGCGCGGCCACCGGCGTGGTCGACGATCTCGTCTACGTCAGCCCGCGCACCGGCCGGGCGGTCTCCCGCGAGGCCGGCGAGCCCTACAAGGCGCGCCTCTTGCCGCTTCCGCCCTTTCTGCTCTCCTCGCAGTCCGGCCTCGCCGCCGGCGACGTGCGCGCCGGGCTGGAGCTCACCGCCCATTTCCTCGAGGCGTTCGTCTTCGCTCCGCTCAACCGCCCGCTGCCGCCGGCGCGGCTGTGGCTGGTGGACCGCCTCTCCGAGGCAGGCCGGCTCTAAGGCAGCCCTGGATCCGCTAAGCCGGCGGCAAGGAATCGGCGCGAAGCTGGCTGCATGCGCCGTCTCGTCCTCGCCCTGGTCCTCGCCGCCGCCTCGGCCCCGGCGCACGCTTCCGCGCCCCCGAAGGACAAGGCCCCGGCCGGGCAGTACGTCGACCTCTCGCCCGTCGGCCTGCCGATCGTCGGCGACGGCCGCCTGGTGAACTACGCCTTCGTCTATGTGCGGCTGAACCTCGCGCCCTCGGCCGACGCGGCCAAGCTGCGCGCCAAGGAGCCGGTCTTCCGCGACGCCCTGGTCCGCCTGGGCCATCGCACGCCTCTGAACCAGCCCGACGATTACTCGCGAATCGACGAGGCGCGCCTAAAGGCCGGGCTGTTGCGGGAGATTTCCGCCATCGCCGGTCCGGGCGCGATCACCTCCGTGGTCGTCACCTCCCAGGCCCCGCAGCACAGGGTGGCGAGCCCCCGCCGCAAGAGCTGAATTCGCCCGCTCAGTGAAGGCGTTGCGCCCGCTCGCCTTCTTTGGCAGTTTCCGGCGTCTTTAGGGCGGTCCGTTACGCGGGTGACACGCCTAATCATAAGAGGGGCGGAAACCTTGCTGGTCGAACCGGCGCCTTTGCGAACGCCCCTCCGCGCAGAATGTGAAGGGGCGCTATTTCGATGAGTTCAACCTTATTGCTGGTGATCGTCGCCGGCTTGCTGGCGGTGGTCTACGGCGCCGTCCAGTCCGCCGCGCTGATGAAACGGTCCGCCGGGACCGAGCGAATGCAGGAGATCGCCGCGGCGATCCAGGAGGGCGCGCAGGCCTATCTGCGCCGCCAGTACATGACCATCGCCATCGTCGGCGTGGTGGTGCTGGTCGCGCTCTTCTTCCTGATCGGCGCCTACGCCGCCATCGGCTTCCTAATCGGCGCGGTGCTCTCGGGCGCGGCGGGCTTTGCGGGCATGCTGATCTCGGTGCGGGCCAATGTGCGCACCGCCCAGGCCGCCTCCGAGAGCCTCTCCAAAGGCCTTTCGGTCGCCTTCACCTCGGGCGCCATCACCGGCCTGCTGGTCGCGGGCTTCGCCCTCGTCGGCGTCGCCGGCTACTACGCCTACCTCACGGGCGCCGCGGGCCTTGAGTCCTCCGACCGCCATGTGATCGACGGCCTGGTGTCGCTGGGCTTCGGCGCCAGCTTGATCTCCATCTTCGCCCGTCTGGGCGGCGGCATCTTCACCAAGGGCGCCGACGTCGGCGGCGACATGGTGGGCAAGGTCGAGGCCGGCATCCCCGAGGATGACCCGCGCAACGCCGCCACCATCGCCGACAACGTGGGCGACAACGTCGGCGACTGCGCCGGCATGGCGGCCGACCTCTTCGAGACCTATGCGGTGACCACGGTCGCCACCATGGTGCTGGCGGCGATCTTCTTCGGCGGCTCGGCGGCGCTGGGCAACCTGATGCTGCTGCCGCTGGCCATCTGCGCGGTCTGCATCATCACCTCGATCATCGGCACCTTCTTCGTGCGCCTGGGCAAGTCGGGCAACATCATGGGCGCGCTCTACCAGGGCCTGATCGTCACCGGCGTGCTGTCGGTGCCGGCGCTCTACTGGGTGACGACCTCGCTGGTCACCGAGCCGCTGACCGTCGCCGGCCAGACGTTCGACGCCATGAGCCTCTTCTAC